>CANJEY010000318.1 GCA_947472615.1 Beijerinckiaceae bacterium | reverse complement strand
GGCGTCGCGATCTGCCCCTGCACGATGGCGGCGACCTCTTCGCCCGTGGCGACGCTGATTGGCAGGCTGCGCTTGTCGGCGTCAGCCAGAAAGGCCGGATCGGCGAGCGTTTCGGCCACCGCCTTGCGCAGCGCCGCGACGCGCTCGGGCGGCACGCGCGGCGGCGTCGCCAGCGGGAAGCCCATGGCGCTGTCGCTCGAGATGAAGCGGAAAATGGCCTTCTCCTGCTCGGTGCGGGCGAGGTCGATCAGCAGCGGCACGTTGGGCAGATCAGGCTCCTTAACGAGTCCGACCTGCAGGATGACGTTGACCTTCTTGTCGGCGATCCAGTTTGGCCAGCCGGACTTCAGGCCGGACCAAGCCACCGAACCGCGCCCGTCGACCTCGCCGCGCTCCATGGCGAGTTGGATCGTGTTGCCGCCCTGATAGCCGAGGACGACCTTGAACTTCGTGCCGAGGAAGCGGTTCATCAGCAGCGGGTAGACGGCATTGCCGCCATCGTTGCTGAGCGCCCCCATGGTCACCTGCTTGGCCTTGGCGGCCTCGATGGAGGCGACGCCGCTCGTGTGCCAGGTGATGAAGATCGTGCCGGTGTTGGTCATCGCGCCGAGCCAGTTGAACTGGGTCATGTCGAAATCGATCGAGGCCGGCTCCAGCATCTGCCGCTGACCCATGCTCTGGTTGACGATGCCGATAACAAGCCCCTCCTTCGGGGCGATGGAATATAGGTAATTCGCCGACCTGATGCCGGACGCGCCCGGCATGTTCTCGATCACCACCAGCGGTTCGCCCGGGACATGGCGGGCGAAATGCGCCGCGAACATGCGACCGTAGGTGTCATAGGTGCCGCCGTTGTTGGAGCCGATCACGAGCCGGATCGTCTTGCCGCGATAGAAGTCCGACACCGCGTCGGCGCGCGCGCCCGTCATGGCGGCCATTGTCAGCATACATATGGCGATCAGGCCCAGTGCGCGTCGGAGCATCGTTTCCATCCCTGTTATGGGAGGCTTTTTGGGCCAGTCCGGCGCAGCTGTAAATCCCGCCCAAGCGGAGCCGCGAAAGCCGGGGAGAGCCGGCGGTTTTTCCAGCGTGGCGCGGGCGCGATCGCATAGGATCGGCCGCCTGACGTCCCGATTCGCAGATTGCACCCGATGGCCATCCGCCGCCTCGATCCCGTTCTGGTAGACCGCATCGCGGCCGGCGAAGTCGTCGAGCGGCCGGCGTCCGCCGTGAAGGAACTGGTCGAGAATGCGCTCGACGCCGGCGCGCATCGCATCGATATCGTCATCGAGGCCGGCGGGCGGCGGCTGATCCGCATCACCGACGACGGCGGCGGCATGAGCGCCGACGATCTGGCGCTGGCGGTGGAGCGCCACGCCACATCCAAGCTGCCGGACGGCGACCTGTCGAACATCGCCACGCTGGGCTTTCGGGGCGAGGCGCTGCCGTCGATCGCCTCGGTGTCGTTTCTCGATATTCACACGCGCGCGGCCGGGTCCGACCACGCCAGCACGATCCGGGTCGAACAGGGCCGCAAGCAGGCGGTCGGCCCGGCGGCGCTGTCTGTCGGCACGCGCATCGAGGTGCGAGACCTGTTTTCGGCGACGCCAGCGCGGCTGAAATTCCTGAAAACCGACCGCGCCGAGGCGCAGGCGGTCGCGGACGTTGTGAAGCGGCTGGCGATGGCCAATCCGCTGGTGCGCTTCTCGCTGCAGGGCGACAACCTGACCGGCTTCGATTACGCCGCCTGCCCGGCCGGACAGGACGGCTGGCTCGCCCGCATTGCGCAGGTGATGGGCCGCGACTTCCGCGAGAACGCTGTCGCCATCGACGCCGAACGCGAGGGCGTGATGCTGCGCGGCTTCGCCGGCCTGCCGACGTTCCAGCGCGCCAACGCGCTGTCGCAATATCTGTTCGTCAACGGCCGGCCGGTGCGCGACAAGCTGCTGCACGGCGCGGTGCGCGGTGCCTACATGGACTACATGCCGTCCGACCGGCATCCGGCGCTGGCGCTGTTTGTCGAGTGCGAGCCGCGCTTCGTCGACGTGAACGTGCACCCAGCGAAATCCGAGGTTCGGTTTCGCGATCCGGGCCTCGTGCGCGGCCTCATCGTTGGCGCGCTGAAACAGGCGCTGGCTGGCGCACTGCACCGCTCGTCCACGACCGGCGGCTCGCAAATGCTCGACGTGCTGGCGCGGCGCGGCTTTGGCGGCGCATCCGCCTATCGCGCCCCGCCACCAGCAGACTGGGACTGGCGCGCTTCACCGGCCGCGCCGGGATTCGGCGACAATCCGCAGGCTTCGTTTGCGCACGAGGCGCAACCTGCCGCCGATGCGCGCCCGCATGCGCAGGCCCCGGCCGCGCAGGATGTCGATTCGCCGCTGGGAGCGGCGCGCGCTCAGATCCACGACACCTACATCGTCGCCCAGACGCGCGACGGCATCGTCATCGTCGACCAGCATGCGGCGCACGAACGGCTCGTGTACGAGCGACTGAAGCGGCAGCGTTCGGAGTCTGGCGTCGCACGCCAGATGCTGCTGATCCCGGCGGTCGTCGAACTCGACAGCGCCGACGTCGACCGCCTGCTCGACAATGCCGAAACGCTCGACCGGCTCGGCCTCAAGGTCGAAAGCTTCGGCCCCGGCGCGGTGGCGGTGACAGAGGCCCCTGCCCTGCTGAAAGACGGCGATCTCGCCGGCCTCGTGCGCGATGTGGCCGACACGCTCGCCGACGACGGCGCGGCGACGCCGCTCGAAAAGAAAGTCGATCACGTGCTCGCCACCATGGCTTGCCACCATTCGGTGCGCGCCGGCCGCAAACTCGGCGCCGAGGAAATGAACGCCCTGCTGCGCGAGATGGAAGCCACCCCCGGCAGCGGACAGTGCAACCACGGCAGACCGACCTACGTGGAGCTGAAGCTCGCCGATGTGGAGCGATTGTTCGGGCGGAAGTGAGCGTTGCGTTTCGACGAGGCTCCCGGATAAACGCCGACACTCCCGCCAGTCATCGCACGTTGCGCAGCAGGCGAACGTGCGACAGCCGCATCAGAATGTAGCATCCCAGAATCCCTAGAAGGATCGCCGCCGCGAGCGCCGGCGCTTTCCAGTTGCCCGTCGCGGCGCGCACGCAAACGAGCAGTGCGCAGACGACAGCGCCCGCGAGCGGTACAGCGCCGTGAACTTCGAACGAACCGCGCGGCTCTGACGGCCGACGCTTCAGCGCCAGCAACGCGAAGTTCACCACCGAAAACACGACGAGCAGCAACAGCACGGTTGCGGACGCCAGCTCGCCGACGCTGGCGGTCAGCGACAACGGGGCCAACACCAGAAACAGAATGGCGATCGACCAGTGCGGGGTTCTGCGCGTGGCGTGCACCGCGCCCAGAATGGGCGGCAGAAGGCCCTGATGCGCCATCCCGTAGATCAGGCGCGAAGCCGTGACGTAATTCACCAGCGCCGTATTGCCCACGGCGAACAGCGTGATGACCGTGAAGACTGCTGGCGGAATGGAAGGCGCGGCGCGCGCCATCACTTCCGTGAGCGGTCCCGGCGCGTCCGCCAGTTCGCGCCACGGTACAACCGACACGGCGGTGATGGCGACGGCCATATACAGGAGCGCGGAAATCGCCATCGCGGCGATCAGGCCGATCGGGATCGTGCGCTGCGGATCGCGGCATTCCTCCGCCACGTTGATGGAATCCTCGAACCCGATGAAGGCGAAGAACGTCAACACCGCACCCTGAAGCACCAGCAGGACGATCATGTCGCCGCCAGCCTGGCCCACCGTTTGTGGGATTTCGAAATAGTCCACGCGCCCCCAGAATGAGAACCCCACGGCCACGACGACCATCAAGCCTGCGGCTTCCACGCAGGTGCAGACGACGTTGACCCACATGGATTCGCGTATGCCGCGCAGAACGAGCCAAGTGATGAACAGCAGGAAGCCCAGCACGAGCGCCCAGAGCGGCAGGCTCGAGGGGCCGATCAGATGCGCCAGATTCGCGGCGAAAACCCGCGCCTGCGTGGCGACGGAGGTTAGCGCGGAACAGGCGATCGTCAGCCCGATGACGAAACTCAACATCGGGCTGCCATAGGCGCGTTGCACGACATATGACGCTCCGCCGGCATGCGGATAGCGGGAGCCGAGCGACGCATAGGACAGCGCGGTGAGAAGCGCCGCCACAAGCGCGACGAGGAACGCCAGCCAGACCGCATTGCCAACCTGTCCGGCCGCCTGTCCGATCAGTCCGTAAATGCCCGACCCGAGCATGGACCCGAGCGCATAAAGCGTCATCTGGAACGGGCCTATCGTCCGGCGCAACTCCGGCGAGCTAGCGCCAGTGCTTGTCTGGTTTATGTCGGCAGTTCGATCTTGTTTGTCAGACATGGCAGTCGTCACTAGCATGGAATCCGGTTGGCGCGGCCGGAACTGAACAGCTAGGCCATGCGGCGACGCAAAAACATCACCTGCGTGTCGCCATATTCGCGCGTCTCGATCGCCTCGAAACCCTCGGGTGCGGTGAGTTCGGCGTCGGCGCGTTCCTCGACGATGCAGATCGCGTCGGGCGCGAGCCAGCCGCCGTCGCGCAGCGAGGCCAGCGCCAGCGGCACGAGGCCCTTGCCGTAAGGCGGATCGAGAAAAGCCAGCGTGAATTGCGGCTGCGGCGGCATGGCGCCGAGTTTCGTCGCGTCCCGACGGAAGATTTTCGTCGCGCCGCCCAGACCCAGCGTCTCGACATTGGCGCGCAGCAGCGCGCGGCCTTCCGCACTGTCGTCGACAAACAGGCCGAACGCCGCGCCGCGCGAGATCGCCTCGATCGCCAGCGCGCCGGTGCCGGCGAACAGGTCGATCACGCGCGCGCCTTCGACGGGATCGTCATAGGCGTGCGCCAGAATGTTGAAGATCGCCTCGCGCAGACGGTCCGACGTCGGCCGCACCGCCATTGTGGCCGGCGCTTTCAGCGCCCGCCCCTTGAACCGGCCTCCGACGATCCGCATCGACGCGCGTCCCGGTCAGCGCGGCGTGCGCGGGCCGCGTCCGCCTGACGGCGGCTTGCCGCGAGGACGATCGCCAGACGAGCGCGGACGATCTCCGGACGGCCGGGGCCGGTCGCCAGACGACCGGGGCAGGTCGCCAGACGGCGGCCTTGCGCCGCGATCCTTGCCGAAGGCCGGCTTGCCGCCGGGCCTTCCGCTGCGCGGACGGTCCTCGCCGGCGGCTTCACGACGCGGCCCCCTGGGGCGCTCGGTCCGTGCGCCGCGATCCTCGCGCGGGCCGCGGAAATCCTCGCGGTCGGGACG
>CANJEY010000317.1 GCA_947472615.1 Beijerinckiaceae bacterium | reverse complement strand
CAGCCACGGAGCCGCCCCGTTCAAAACGGCGTTGGAACGCGCCGCCACGACAGAAACCGGGTCGATGTCGCCCGCCGTCACCCCGATATGCAGCGCGCGCGCCGCAGCCAGCGCCAGAACGCCCGTGCCGGAACCGACATCGACGATGCGACGCGGCCGCCGGCGTTTCAGCACGTGATCGAACATCACCAGACAGCCGCGCGTGGTGCCGTGGTGGCCGGTGCCGAACGCCAGCGCCGCCTCGATCTCAAGCCCGATGTCGTTGCTGCGCACCTTGTCGCGATCGTGTGAGCCATGAACCAGAAAGCGCCCGACCCGCACCGGCGCCAGACCTTCGAGCGACGACGCGATCCAGTCCTTCTGCTCGACGCGCCCGAACGTCACCAGCTTCGCCGCCTCCGGCCCGATGGTGCAGGCGATCAGTTCGCGCACCTCGTCCTCGTCGGGCGCGAAGCCGAAATAGGCCTCGACCGCCCATTCGGCGCTGGGCGACCAGTCCTTCATGTTCGGCTGGAGTTCGAACGACGCCGCCGCCACTTCGGCGGGATCGTAGGTTTCGAACACGATGTCAGCGACGGAGCGCGTCGTCGCCTCGTCCGACACAAGACGCATGACATGGGTGGCGTTGTTGGGCGGCAGACCTTCGAGCATGCTGCTGATTAGCGCCTTTCGGGCTCAGGCGAAACGCCCGCGCGATCATTTCGTCCAGCGCGCGAAGGTCAGGTCCGGGCTGTCCACCTTGGGCGGCTGAAAATCGAGCTGTTTTGACATCACATAGGTCGCGACGTTGCCGAACAACGGGACCGAATAGGACTTCTGGTTCACCAGCGTGAGCAACTTGCGGTAGACGCCCTTGCGCGCCTCGGGATCGAGCGTCTTGCGGCCTTCGGCGATCAGCTTCGTCACATCTGGGTCGCGTGCGTAATCGGTTTCCGAGCCGTTGTAGAAGGTCGCCAGCGCATAATCGGCGTCGAGCCCGCCGCCGCCGCCCCAGCCCATGACGCTCATAGTGGAATGACCGGCGAGGAAACGGCTGCGCCACGCCGGCAGCGTTGCGGTGGAATAATCCGCTTTGATCCCGACCTGCGCCAGATAACCTTGGATCGCCTCGCCCAGCGGCTTCAGGTCTTCGGAGGATTCGAGCGCGACGCGAAACCCGCCCGCATGACCGGCCGCCGCCAGCAGCCTCCGGGCTTCGGCAGGATTGTAGTTCGGGGCGCCCAGATCCTCGTCGACGCACATCGTCTGGTTCGAGCTGCATTGGGCCTTCAACTCGCGCATGCCGTTGCCGATCAACTGTTCGGCGATCTGCTTGCGGTTGATGGCGAGTCCTATGGCGCGGCGCACGTCGGCGTTCTTCAACGGCGTGTCGCCGCTGCGCCCGGCGGCGTCGAGACTCAGGAACGTGTAGCGCGTCGAACCGCCGAACAGCACCTTCAAGTTCGGCGACGTGGCGATCATCTTGGCGGAATCGCCGTCGAAATCGAACGAGATGTCGAGCCCGTCGACCATGAATTCCGCAAACTGCGTCTGCAATTGCGGAATGACGCGAAAATTCAGCGTCGGAATCGACGCAGCGGGACGCCCCGCCGGGACATAATTCGGATTGCGCCCCAGCACATAGGACTTGCCCGCCGTCAGCGATTTCAGCGCATAGGGTCCGGTGCCGACGGGCGCAGCGCGATGCGCCTGATGCGCATTCTTCGAAGTATACTCATCGGGAAACATGATGAGCCGCGTGGCGATCAGGTTGAGCACCGTTGGATCGGGCTCCTTCAGCTTCAGCCGCACCTTGTAGTCGCTGAGCTTCTCGACGGAGGCGTAATTGCCGAAGTCCGCTGTCTGCTGCAGCAGCTTGCTGTTGGGGTCCATCACGAACCTGATCGTGAAGACCACATCGTCGGCGTCGAACTTTTCGCCGTTGTGGAACGCCACGCCCTGCCGCAAGTCGAAATCGAGTGTGGTCGGATCGACCTGAGTCCACGACGTCGCCAGGGCGGGACGGAACTCACGCGACGCCGGATCGATGTAGATCAGCGTGTCGTAGAGCAGCGAAGAGAACAATTGCGTCTCGCGCGCATTGGCGTGCAGCCGGTCGAGATAATCGGTCTCGCGCAGCATGCCGATGTTGAGAACGTCGTCCTTCGGACCTGCGACCGATGGTGCAGCGCCGGCGACCGCCAGGGCTGCGGCTGCGATCAGCGCGGGCTTCAGGCGTTTCAACATGCGCAACATCGCTTTCCCCGTCGCGCTTGCCTATTGCAGCGCAACAGGAATAATCAGACCCTGCGCGCGCCCGTCAAGCCGCGCTCCGGAGAATTGCATGAAGGGCGCGTCACGCTATTTCGCCGAAACCTACTTTGAGGCGCGCGATCGCTTCCTCGAAGCCTGCCGGTTGCGCGGCGTCGATGTCGCCTCGTGGCGCAATCCGCATCCCGGCCCGCAGGGTCAGCCGCTCTACACCGATGCGGCGCGGATCGGCCCCGCCGACGCCAGGTCCGTACTGGTGGTGCAGTCGGGCACCCACGGCGTCGAAGGCTATGCGGGTTCGGCGATCCAGTTGCGCTGGCTGTCGGAGGGCGGCGATCCGCCGCAGGGCGTGGCGGTCGTTCTGGTTCACGCGCTCAATCCTTACGGGTTCGCCTGGACGCGCCGCTACAACGAAGACAACGTCGATCTGAACCGCAGCTTCCTCGATCATTCCAAGGGCGATTATCCGCCCAATCCCGGCTACGAAGAACTGGCGCGCTGGATCATTCCTGACGAATGGACGCCTCACTCGCGCAAGGCCGCCGAAGAAGCGTTCGACGCCTATGCGGCGAAGCACGGGGAGCGCGCGTTCATGCTGGCGCTCAAGATGGGCCAGTACGACCACCCGAAGGGCGCCTATTACGGCGGCCGCAAGGAAACGTGGTCCGGCGCGACCGTGCGGGCCATCGCGACGCAATTCCTCGATCGCGCTGAGCGCGCCGCGCTGATCGACATCCACACCGGCCTCGGCCCGTTTGGCTACGGCGATTGTCTGACGACGTTTTCGGACGTCTCCAAGCAAGGACGTCGGGCCATCGAATGGTACGGCAAGGTGACCTGCACGAAATCGGAAAGCTCGTCCTATTCGAGTTCCGGCTGCACGATCATCGAAGGCTACACGAACGCCGCGCCTCACCTCGACTGGACGCCCATCGGCCTCGAATTCGGCACGTGGGAGCCCAAGGACATGCGCGACGCCGTGCGGGCGGACGGCTGGCTGCACGCGCACGGCCTTCCCGATCATCCTCAGGCGAAGCGCATCAAGGCGGCCTTGCGCAACGCCTTCTATCCGGGCGATCCGGTTTGGCGCTCAATGGTGATCGAACGCGGCGAAGAAATCGTGGCGCGCGGCCTTGTGGGTCTCGCCAGCGCCCCAAAAGACTGACGCGGCCCCCGCCATGCGCGCCTATCTCGAAAAACTGCTGGGCGAAGGCCGCGTTCGCATCGTCGAGCGCGAAGTGTCGGGACGGCACGAACTCGCGGCCGTCACGCAGGCCTCGCAAAAAGAGAGCGACGCGCCGCTGCTGTTCCGCAAGGTCGCAGGCTCCGTCTATCCAGTCGTCACCAACATCTTCGGCAGCCGGCCGCGGCTGACGGACATGCTGGGCGCGCCTGGCGGGACCTTCTGCAAGCGCTGGGTCGACCTGATGCGGACTGCGGCGCCCGCTTCCATCGAAGTTTCGGAGCCGGACGATCTCGAGGAGATCGCCATCTCCGACCTGCCGCAACTCACCTATTTCGAGAACGACGGCGGGCCCTACATCACCGCCGGACTGTTTCTGGCGAACGAGCCCGATACGGGCGCGCCCAATCTGTCGTTCCATCGCGCGCAGATCATCGGCGATCGCGAGCTGCGGGTGCGGCTCGGCAGTTCGCACCATCTGACGCAATATCAGGCCAAGGCAGAAGCGCGCGGCGAAGCGCTTGAAGCCGCGATCCTGATCGGAACGCCGCCACATTACGCGCTCGCCGCCGCCGCGCCGGTTCCGTACGACGAGAGCGAACTCGACGTCGCCGCCCGCATCGCCGGACGCCCATTGGCCATGCGCCGTTGCCGCACCATCGGGCTCGATGTGCCGGCCGAAACCGAGATCGTCATCGAAGGCCGCATTCTGCCCGGCCTGCGCCGGCCGGAAGGTCCGTTCGGCGAATTCATGGGCTTCTACGTACCGGTGGGCGACAATCACGTCTTCGAAGTCACGGCCGTCGTGGCGCGGCGCAACGCCATCTTCCACGGCCTCGTGTGCGGCTCGCCCGAAGATCTGCGTCTGCTGGAAGTGGCGGTCGCCACCCGCACCTATCAGGCCCTGCTCGCCGCCAATCTGCGCGGGATCATCGACGTCGCCTGCACGCCGTTCACGATGAGCACCGTGATCAGGATGGAGCAGATGTACGAAGGCCACGCGCGGCAGGCGCTGCTCACCGCTATCGGGGCCAACCACGACTGGAACAAGACGGTCTTCGCAGTCGACGAGGACGTCGATATCGACGATTTCAATGATGTCTGGTGGGCCTATCTCACACGCGGCCGCGCCGACCAGCGCGCCATGATCGTGTCCGACGTTCCGGGCTTTTATCGCGATCCGCAGAAGGACTATTGGGGGCGGCTTGCAATCGACGCCACGGCGCCGTTCGGCCGCAAGCATGAATTCATCCGCAAGCGCATTCCGGGCGCGGCCGGCGTCGATCTCGCCGACTATCTGAAGTCCTGACCCCAACGGTTGAGATTCCGGTTTCCGCGCCGGGCGATTCGACCTAGATTCGCCCGATGATGACCCATCGATTTCGATTCCTGATCGCCGCCGGCCTGTTTGCGATTGCAGCCGCTTCGGCCCGCGCCGATTCGCCGACCGCCGCGCCCCTGCCGCCGCCAGACAAGGACGAGATTTCGGTGCAGACCTTCGGCGAGCGCAACGCCGATTGCATGGAATGGACGAATTCCTGTCAGGTCTGCCGCCGCGACGCACAGGGCAAGTCGCAATGTTCGACGGCCGGCATCGCCTGCCTGCCGGCCGCGGCGATCTGCCGGATCAAGAAGCCCGCACCCTGAAACGTCGGCTGAAGCGTGCCAAAAGCCAACGGGATTAGCATTTCGACTGTCCTGAAAACGGACGCTGTTGCGTTGAATCGAAATAAAACTGTAATATATCGAGATTTAAACCAAGTCATTTTACGTTAATATTGCGTTTCAGTTGCGATAAGCAGCATGGCTCATAAGGTCCGCCTCACCGACGCCCCAGTAAAGCTGGAGTCGTTTTGTTCAGGAGGCCATCATGCGTACAATTCTT
>CANJEY010000316.1 GCA_947472615.1 Beijerinckiaceae bacterium | reverse complement strand
GGCACATGGGCAAATTCATTCCGGGCAATCCGACCATCGTGCCGTCGAACATGGCCGGCGCGGCTGGCATCGTGGCGGCGCAATACATCTACTCAAACGCCGCGCGTGATGGGTCGGTGATCGGTGAATTCTATGCGGCGGCCATCATGGCGCCGCTCCTCGGCGATGCATCGCAGACGAAGTATGATCCGCAGCGCTTTAACTACATCGGCAGCGCCAGCACGGATGTCGACATCTGCTTTGTGCGCGCGGATGCGCCGGTGAAATCTTTCGCGGAGGCGCTGGAGCGCGAGATCATCATCGGCGCCACCGGCGGCAATGCGTCGAGCGTCGTCTACCCGTCGCTTTACGTCAATCTGCTCGGCGCAAAGTTCCGGATCATTCCCGGCTATCCGGGCGTCAATGACATCGGCATTGCCATCGAAAAGGGCGAGCTGCACGGCACATGCGGCGCGAGCTGGTCGGTGATGACGACGGGACATCCCGACTGGCTGCGAGACGGCAAGATGCGCGTTCTGGCGCAGGAGAATATCGCCAGTCATCACGATATCGCACACCTCGGCGCGCCGCTGACGACCAGCTTTGCGCCGAGCCTTGAAGCGCGGCAGATCATGGAATTCGTTTTCACGCAGTCGAATTTCGAGCGACCTTTCGCGATGGGGCCGGACGTTCCGCCTGATCGGGTGGAGGCGGTGCGGCGCGCCTTCATGGCAGCATTGGCGGATCCCGAATTGCTGAGTGAAGCGAAAGCCATGAAGCTCGAAATCGAGGAGCCGATGAACGGCGCCGATCTGCAGCAGACCATCACAAGGCTGATGGCGACCCCGCCCGACATCATCGCGAAGGCGCAGAAGGCGGCGGCTCTGAAACGCTGAATCCGGCTGTGCCGGATGTTGCGGTCAGCTTCGCTGCATGCGACAATTTCCACATAATGGGATCGGCGCGGGTCGCCGGTCCGTCAACAAGCGGGCGACGGCCCTCCGGAGGACAACGAAAGATGGCGCTCAAGACATCCAAGAACTCATCTGCAAAGAAGACTTCATCCGCGAAGAAGTCCGCGCCTGCCAAGAAGGCTGCGCCGGCCAGGAAGCCGACCGCGAAGGCTGCGGCGCGCAAGTCCGCAAAACCACGCAGCAGCGCCGTCGCAAAGAAATCGACGGACCGCACGCGCTATGAAGACCTCGTGTCGGTGGGGCCGCAGTCGCTCGCCGGCAAGATGCTGCGCAAGTTCTGGCAGCCGATCTATACGGCGGAAAATCTGAAGCCCGGACGCCCGGTGCGCCTGCGTATCCTGAGCGAGGATTTCACACTGTACCGTGGCGCCAGCGGCGCGGCGTTCGTGGTGGGGGCGCGGTGCCCGCATCGCGGTCTGCTGCTGTCGACGGGGCGCGTCGTCAATGAGGATCTCGAGTGTTTCTATCACGGCTGGGCGTTCAACGGGAATGGCCAGTGCGTCGCGCAGCCTTGCGAGCCGAAGAGCTTCGCGCAGAAGATCAAGATTCCCGGGTATCCGACGCGCGAATATCTTGGGCTGATCTTTGCCTATTTCGGCGAAGGGGAGCCGCCGGAGTTCCCGACGCTGGACGTCTACGAAAGCGAAGGCTTCGTGGAGCTGCGCGAGGAGTTGCGCCCTTGGCCGGTGTTCACGCAGATCGAGAACAGCGTCGATGAAACACATTTCAACTTCGCGCATCGCCGCTCGAAGTTCGATGATATCGGCATCAACAAGGATATTCCGGTCCTGACCTGCGACGAGACCGAATATGGACTCGTGCGCCGCGCGCAACGCTCGAAGGGCGTGCGCACCGGCTATCTGTTCATGCCGAACTGGAGCCTGTCGTCGGTCTACGAACATTCGAAGGGTTTCGCCGAACACCTCGTGTGGCGCGTTCCGGTCGACGACAATTCGCACATCAGCTTCATGGCGGATTTCATCTACAAGACCGGCGCGGACGCTGAGGCTTACAAGACGAAGCGCGCGGCGGCGCTCGCCAATCTGGCCACTCTCGAACCCGCCATGTCGATTGTCGAAAAGGTGATCGCGGGCGAGATGCATTGCGACGACGTGCCGGCGGATCGTCCCGATATCGTGATGCTTCAGGATGCGATCTCCTGCGTCGGGCAGGGCCTCGAGCGGCAGCGCGAAGACGACATTCTCGGCGCATCGGATCGCGTCGTCTCGCTGGTGCGGCGTCTGTGGACGCGCGAGATGCGCGCTATCGCAGAGGGTAAGCCCGGCAAACGCTGGCGCGTCCCGAAGGATCTCCAGACCACGCGCGGTATCTGACCATGCGACGCGACGGGTGGCGTTGGCGTCCGTCGCAGCCGGGCGGCGTGTGATGACCGGCGATGTGGGCCTCGCAGAAAGCGACCCGACCGGTTGGCAGGAACAGCCGATCGATCCCGCGCTGCCGATCATCGACCCGCATCACCATCTGGGTTTTAAGGCCGGTCGTCCATCTTATCTGTTGCCTGAACTGCTGGCGGACATCACGCGTGGGCACGATATTCGCGCCACGGTGATCGTCGAGTCGACTGTCATGTATCGGCGCGACGGGCCGGAAGAGCTGCGCTGCGTCGGCGAGACCGAATTCGCCAACGGGGTTGCGGCGATGAGCGCCAGCGGGCTTTATGGTCCGCCCCGCATATGCGAGGGCATTGTCGGCTGCGTCAATTTTCGGCTTGGCGCACGCGTCGAAAAAGTGCTGGAAGCTCATGTCGCCGCAGGCAACGGCCGTTTTCGCGGCGTCCGCAGCGTGGCGACCTGGGACGAATACGCGCCCATGACGGATTATCGTCAGCCACCGTCCGGCCTGCTGCGCGACGCGACGTTTCAGCAAGGCTTCGCAAAACTCGCGCCGCTCGGCTTGACGTTCGAGACGTGGATCTATTCGACGCAGCTGACGGACGTGATCGAACTGGCGCGCGCGTTTCCGCTGACGAGGATCATCGTCGATCACATGGGCGGACCGCCGGGCGTCGGGCCGTACGCCGGAAAGCGGGATGAGGTGCTGCTTCAGTGGAAGGCGCGACTTCGCGATTTGAGCCGCCTTCCCAACGTGTTTCTGAAAGTCGGCGGACTTGGCATGCCGGTGATCGGGCTCGGCTTCGAGCAGTGGACACGCCGGCCCGGATCAGCCGACCTCGCACCTGCGTGGAAGCCCTATATCGAAACATGCGTGGACATCTTCGGGCCTAATCGCTGCATGCTCGAAAGCAACTTCCCGCCTGACAAGAAGAGCTGCGACTATGGCGTGTTGTGGAACACGTTCAAAATCGTGACAGCGAGTTATTCCGACGCCGAAAAGGAAGCGCTGTTTCGTGGAACGGCGGCGTCCGTCTACCGGCTGCGGCCGGACTGACTTGCCGGGCCGTGCGGTGGTAGGTTGATCAGTACGCGTAGTCCACCATCGAAATCTGGATCGAGAGTCAGCCCGCCGCCGTGCAGGTCCGCGATCTTCCGGCATTCGGCGAGACCCATGCCGTCGCCCGCAATGGTCATCGGCGCATCGAGCCTTTCGAAGAAGTCGAGCGCCCTACGCCGCAGGTGCGGCGCGATGCCGGGGCCGTCATCCGTCATCTGGATTGACAACCCATCGGCTTCCTCGATGCAGTCGATCAGGATGGAGGTGGCGGGGCCGGCGTATTTGATGCTGTTGTCGATGAGTTTTTCGAACAGGCGCGAGACGAGTTGCAGATCGCCATGGATCGTCGCCGAATTTCGCACCGTCACGGTGACGTGGCTGCGTTCGAGATCCATACGCAAAGCATTGGCGGCGGCGGAAACCGCGTCCGATAGATTGAAAGTCGACAGCAGAAGCTGATGGTGGGAGAGCTGCAGATAAGCTTGCAGCGCCGCCATCATGCGATCGATGCGCTCAGCGCAGGCGCGGATCTGCGACAGGTAATCCCGGGTCGTTGCATCGAGATGTCCGCGATCGCTGTCGATCAGGAAGCGCGAAAAGAAATCGATCTGCCGCATGGGCGTTCGAAGATCGTTGGCGACAGCTTCGCCAAGCCGGTCGAACTCCTGGTCCAGTCGATGCAGATCCTCAACGCTGGCGCGCAGGCTTTCCGCCTTGCGCATGGCGTCGGTTACGTCCTCGCTGAACAGAATGGCGCCGCCGATTTCATGATTGGCGCGCCGCCAAGGGGCCTGCGCCACGCGCTTCCAGTTGGGCCGTCCGCCCCTGTCGGATTTGACGACGCGCGACGTGGGAACGCCGCCCTCGACTTCCATCCGCAAGGCCTCGCGCACATGCGGCCAGCTCAGCGGTGACGCGGTTAGCGCGCCCGATGGCGCTTGCCGGGGATCGCCATGATCGGCGATCCATCGATCCGACGTCATCAGCACGTTGAGATGCTCGTCCAGCATCGCCACAGCTGCCGGAACATGTCGCACGAACAACCGCAGCATATCGGCCTGTTCGGCGATCATCTCGCGCTGTTCGCGGATGGTCTCCTCGAGCAGGCGATTGTCACGGACCGCCTGCGCGGCGCTCTGATGAAGGCTCACCCGCTCGGTCGCGGATTTCGACAGCGCAGCAAAGCAGTTCTGCGCTTCGAGCCAGACGATGTCGATATCGATCGCGGTGGCGTCTCCGGTGAGGGAAAGCCCGGCGAGCGAAAATGGCTTGCGGTTGCGGCGCGCGTCCGCGATGGCGTCGTTCAGCCCGACGAAAAGCGCCGAATCGTAAATGCTGTTTCCCGGCGGCGGCGACCATGCGGCGGCCGCGCCATTGACGCTCAGTACCAAGCCGCGTTCGTCAAAAGCGCAGACGCTCATCAGGTTCGCGTCAAACATGGTTTCGAGCAGATCGGCGAGAAGCGTTGCGTCGGCCATATTCGTCTCAGAGCCCACGCCGGTGAATCGCCGAGCCGATGGTCCGAAACAGCATGGCGACGCCGTCACCGGTGCGAGCGCTGGTGCGCAGGATTTCGCGTGGACTTTGGGTCGGGAGCGAGATTGCGCCATGGTGCGACAAATCGGTCTTGTTGACGACGCATGCGATAGGACGGCCCGGCAGCCGGGTTGCGAACGCATCCGCGAGTTTGAACATGCGCTCGATACTGGCGGGGCGCGTGGCGTCGGACACCACGATCGCGCCGGCCGCGCCCAGAATATAGGTTGAGGCGAACAGCGTTTCGCCGAAGTCGCCGTCTGTGTCCCATAGCACGAGACGCATCTTCTCCCCGCCCAGCTCTGGCGGAAGGACGATGTCATGCGTCAGCACATTGACGCCGATCGTGGTCTTGTAATTCGTCTCGAACCTGTCGAATACGAAACGGTTCGCCAGCGACGTCTTGCCGACGCCGATTTCGCCAAGCAGCATGATCTTGGCGGAGTGCGTCATGGCGCAGCTTCTCCG
>CANJEY010000315.1 GCA_947472615.1 Beijerinckiaceae bacterium | reverse complement strand
CTGACGATCACAGATAGCGCTGCAATTCCTTCGCGGCGGCTTCGGGCGGCTGCTGCAGGTTGAAAGCGCTGACGAAACGTCCCTGCTTGTCCATCAGATACACGATGGCGCTGTGGTCCATGGTGTATTCGCCATTCTCGCCCGGCGACTTGCGATAAAAGACCCGATAGGCCTTCGCGGCGGCGGCCACCGCCTCGGGCGTGCCCGACAGGCCGACGATGCGCGAATCGAAGCTCGACAGATAATCCTTCAGTATCGCGGGCGTATCGCGCTCGGGATCGACGCTGACGAACACGGCGCTGATCTTCTTGTCGGGGCCGAGCTTGCGGAATATCTCCGACACGTCAAACAGGGTCGTCGGGCAGACGTCCGGGCAATGCGTGTAGCCGAAGAACACCAGCGAAGGCCGGCCCCTGAAGTCCTGCTCGGTGACGGTATTTCCGTCCTGCGCCACGAGGCGGAACGGACCGCCGATCGCCGAAGGCTTCGGGGCGTCGCGGTCCGCATAGGTGAACCAGAGCGTCGCGGCCAGCAGACAAAAGCCGATCGCCAGAGCCGAAACGGGGACGATCATGCGGAGCGTGCGGGCGTTCATGCGGTATCCTGTGGGCGGCTTCGCTAGAAACAGCCGGTGAGGGCGTTCAGCGAATCGTAAAAGACGCCGGGTCCGAACCCGACCCACAGCAGGCCGGCGGCGGCGAACATGAGCCCGAAACCGGCCAGCGCCGAGCGCACGAGCCACCGGCCGTTGTCCGCGTCCGACCCGGTCTGTTCGGCCGCCCCGATGGTCTGGCTCTGGTCCATGCAGTCAATATAGCGGTCCGCAGCGGGATTTGCACGGGCGGCGGCGTCGCAGGCTCTGAGCGGTCGCCGCGTCGTTTTCGGGTGGCGCCGCCCGCAGCGCGCGTCCATGTTGCGGCAGACGAAGCCGAATGTGGACATTCCGATGCTGGACGCCGCCGCCACACATGAACTCGCCCCAGAGGGCGATTACGCGAAAGTGAAGCTCGCCATCGAGTTCATCTCGCGCAACTGGAAGGATCAGCCTTCGCTCGACGAGATCGCCGTCGCCGCCGGACTGCCGGGGCCGTATCTGACCCAGCTCTTCCGCCGCTGGGCGGGGCTGACCCCGAAGGCCTTCCTGCAGGCGCTGACGCTGGACCATGCGCGCAATCTGCTGCGCGATCAGGCGTCGCTGCTCGACGCCTCCTATGAGGTCGGACTGTCGGGGCCGGGGCGCCTGCACGATCTGTTCGTGACGCATGAGGCGATGACGCCGGGCGATTACAAGAATCGCGGAGCCGGCCTGCGGCTGGCCTACGGATTCCACGCGTCGCCCTTCGGCGAGGCAATCGTGGTGGCGACGCCGCGCGGGCTCGCGGGGCTGGGCTTCGTGGACGACGGCGACCGCGATTCCGCGCTGGCCGACATGGTGCGCCGCTGGCCGGGCGCGCAATACGTGCACGACGACGCCGGCACGGAGGCGCTGGCCCGCCGCTCATTCGATTCGACGCTGTGGAACGCCGGGCAGCCGCTGCGAGTGGTGCTGATCGGAACCGATTTCGAGGTGCGGGTCTGGCAGACGCTGCTACGCATCCCGATGGGCCGCGCCGCCACCTATTCGGGCATCGCCGACGCGCTCGGCAAACCGAAGGCGGCGCGCGCTGTCGGGGCGGCGGTGGGGCGCAATCCGATCTCGTTCGTGGTGCCGTGCCACCGGGTGCTGGGGCGATCCGGAGCGCTGACCGGCTATCACTGGGGTCTGACCCGCAAACAGGCCATCATCGGCTGGGAGGCCGGCAAGTGCGAGGCCTAGTCTCCTCCGCCGCCCGAACAGCCCGATCCTGAATCACCGGAGCCAGAATCGTCCGGCGCATGGCTCGACGAATCGACGCCCCCGATCCCGCCACATCCGCTGGAATCGCCCTTGCGGTTCTGGCCATTCGCGCCGCGCCGGATCAGCCAGACGATAAAGGCCCCGACGCCCGCCACGGTGATGACCGCGACTTCTTTGGGAAAGCCGGCGCCGTCCGCCGCCAGCGCCGCGCCAGAGGCGGTCAGCCCGACCGCCAGCGCCACCCATGCGGGGCGCCATACTTTCCTTCGGATCGACGGGCCCGGGGCGAACCGCGTTGCGACATCCGGCCAGAAGTCGGCCGGCGGCGGAGCGCCGAACGCCTGTTCGTACCACCGCAGGGTCGCCGCATAGGCGGCGCGAAATCGTCGATTTTCGGCCGGCCCGCCGCTGGTCGGCGAATGATGCAAAGGCCGGCGCAGAACCTGCCCGCACAGATCGTCCCAATACGAGCGCGTATAGGCGAGGTGCAGATGCCAGACCGCGTCGACTGTTTCCGATGGCGTGACTTCGCGGGGCGCGACGCAGGCCAGATACAGGAACCGCCGGTATTCCTCGATCACCCGCAGCGCAAAGTCGCGGTTCCATCCGTGGTCGCGCGCCAGACAAGCCGAAAACGGAAACGCCGCGCCGGGATCGTCGAACGCGAAGGCCGCGAGGCGCTGGCGCAGGTCAGAATCGTCCCGCATCCGACGCCCTTTCGTTGCGCGAATCGGTCAGGCTTTTATTTGCGGTTTTCGAGTTCCGCCGTCGAGATGATTTCCGACAGGCGGGCGATCGTCTGCTTCGGCGCGGTGACGATCTCGGTGACGATGCGCTGGAGGTCTTCGCCCCGCACCGGATCGAGATCGAGGCCCTGCTGGCGGGCGGAATCGAGAAACTCCGGGTCTTTCATCGTGGCGTCGAACGCGTCGCGCAGCGCCTTCACGCGGTCGGCCGGCACGCCCGGCGTGGTGAACAGCGGACGGCCTATTTCGGAGGAGGCCGAGAGAATGCGCAGCGCGGCGCGATCCTCCTCGTTGCTGGCGAGTTCGGTCATCAGCGGCACGTCGGGCAATTCCTTCGAGCGCTTAAGGCCGATCTGCACCAGCACGCTGATCTTGTGCTCGCGCACCCAGTCCGGCTTCATGGCCTTCCAGGACGCCCACGAATTGGTGCGCGCATCGACCTCGCCGCGCTCCATGGCGATGTGCATCTCGTTCGCGCCCGGATAGCCGGAGATGAACTTGAACTTCGTGCCGGCGATGCGGTTCAGCCCCATAGCGAACTGCGCCGCCGTGTTGACGCCCGCGCCGGCGATCACGACCTCGCGCTTGCGGGCGTCGTCGATCGTCAGCACGCCGGAGGCCGACCATGAGGCGACCGTGTTGTTCTCGGCGATCGGATTGCCGATCCAGATCAGCTCCTTCGAATCCCACTGGATCGTTGGATCGCCGATCGCCTGATTGAGCGGCAGCGATTGTTCGGTCGTGGCCAGCACCGTGCCGTCCTTCGGGGCGATCCGGTAGACGTGCATGGTGGCGGTGCGGCCGCCCGCGCCCAGCATCTGCTTCGGGATCACCTGCGGATTGCCGGGAATGTGACGGCCGATAAAGCGCGCCACCGCACGCGCGTAGGCGTCGTAGCCGCCGCCGGTCGTGAACGGGATGAACATGTCGATCGTGCGGCCCTTGTAGAAATCCGCAACCGATTGTTGCGCCTGGGCAGGCAAAGCCAGTCCCAAGAGAACCGCAAACGATGAAAAGCCGCGCCCAATTGCGCTCATTCCGTGACTCCTCCCGTGCCGGATGCGTCAGCGCCCCAGCAGATTGTCCATGAACGATTTCTCGGGCGCGGCCGGCCGAACCGGAGCGGGCTGGACCGGCCGAGGCGCAGCTGGCGGTGCTTCGCCCGACACCATCGCCGGCTGCGGCTTTTTCTTCGGTGGCGGCTTTTTCGCCGGTTCAGGCTTGTCGGCCTCGGCCGAATAGAGCTTCGCCCGCAACGCGATGGCGCGCGCCTCCGTCATGCGCGAGGCGCAGAAGCCGTGCACGTCCTCTTTCGCGTAATCGCGGCAGGCCTCCTCGCGCTTCGACGAGAACGCCGCCTGATCGGCCGCGATGGACTTCACCTGCTGGCGGTCCTTGGTGTTGGCGAGAAGCGCCTTGAAATAGGCCTGCCCGTTCTTGTCGGCGGCGGCGCGCAGCCGTTCGATGTTCTTGGCTTCCGCAGGGCCGATCGACGCCGCCGGCGGGCCCCAGACGCCGCCCGGGCTGGTCTTGCAATCGGCGTTGGCGAAAGTGCAGACGCCGCCCTGCACGGTCACCTGCACGGCGCCGTCCAGCACGTCGATCGCTATCGGGCAGGCCTCGATCTCCGACTGGAAGTGCAGCAGTCCCTCGCGGCGCGGAGAGGCCTTCAGCGTGAAGGGGCCGCCCGCCACGTCGACGCGGCAGACATCGGCCGGCCGCGAAATCTGGTTGCCCGGCAGGGTCAGCCGCGTGATGCGCAGATCCTTATCCTGCCGTTCGAGCGTGATGATGCCGGTCGCGCCGTTCCAGCGCAATTCCTTGCCCACAACCGCGTCCTCGCCGGGCGCACGCACGGGCGGCGGCGCGGCCGGCTTCGGCGGACCGCCGGTGGACGGAGCGGAGGACGAGCCAACCGGCGCAGGCGCGACAGCGCCAGGCAGAACCATCTGCCCAACAGCCGGCGTCGCGGCGAGCGCGAGGCCTCCCCATATGACTAGAATCGCACGCATGTGGCCGCATCACGTCTTCGGTGCATCTGCGCCCATCATGCCGTGAATGAGGCCGCGCCGCCAGTCCAAACGTGCGCGGGGCTCGCGGGCGGCGCGAGGCGGCGCGCCGAAGGCCGCAAGACCGCTTGCGCCTGCAAAATCCGACTCATATATACCGCCCACGCTCTTGCGAAATTCCGCGCCCATACCAATCTCAGCCTCATCGGGGACCGGGCGGGGGAATCGGCCTGATACATCAAGCCAAACCTCCGTCCATGACCGGATCGCTTCGGGGTCCGGCGGTCTTGCGTAACGAAAGGAAAACCCATGGCTAAAGTAATCGGCATCGACCTCGGCACGACCAATTCCTGCGTCGCCGTCATGGAGGGCTCCAGCCCCAAGGTCATCGAAAACGCAGAAGGCGCGCGCACCACGCCGTCCATCGTCGCCTTCACCGACGACGGCGAGCGTCTCGTCGGCCAGCCCGCCAAGCGACAGGGCGTCACCAATCCTGAGCGCACGTTCTTCGCCATCAAGCGTCTCATCGGTCGCCCATACAATGATCCGATGACCCAGAAGGACATGGGACTCGTTCCCTACAAGATCATCAAGGCCGGCAACGGCGACGCGTGGGTCTCGTCCGACGGCAAGCAATATTCGCCGTCGCAGATCTCAGCCTTCACCCTGCAAAAGATGAAGGAAACCGCCGAGGCCTATCTGGGCCAGCCGGTGACGCAGGCAGTCATTACGGTTCCGGCCTATTTCAACGACGCCCAGCGTCAGGCCACCAAGGACGCCGGCAAGAT
>CANJEY010000314.1 GCA_947472615.1 Beijerinckiaceae bacterium | reverse complement strand
GCCGGGCTGCGAGCCGACCTGACAGATGGCGTCTGAGTTCTCGAAATCTAGCTTGCAGCGCGGCGTGACAGCGACGAATCAGTCCTGATCATGCTCGCCGGCAGATACTTTACACTCGCCCGTCTCGATTCGCTCGGCGAGGAGATCGAATCAGATGCCGGTGCGCCTTCGACCGGGGCGGAGCCGAATTTCAAGCCGCCCGCCTTTGTCTCGGGAATCTGGCATATTGTTCGCGTCAGAGCCATCGGGCGGAGCAATCAACAATGCGGTTCATGTTCGGGTTCGTTGCGCTTTTCGCCACGAGTGGAGTTGTTGGCGGCGCAAAAGCCGACGCGGTCGCGGATTTTTACCGCGGCAAGAGTGTGACCGTCAGCGTCGGGTTCAGTCCCGGCGGAGGCTACGATCTGCATGCTCGGGTCCTCGCGCGCCATATGGGCAAGCATATTCCTGGCGAGCCGCGCGTGAGCGTCAGGAATTTGCCCGGCGCCGCCGGTTTGACGCTCGCCAATCTCCTCTACAATACGGCGCCGCAGGACGGCACGGAGTTCGGGACCTTTGATCGCTCCATACCGATCGATCCCCTGATTGGCGCGGGCAAATCGCAGTTCGACGCTTTGAAATTCAACTGGATCGGATCCACGTCCAACGAAATCAGCACCTGCATCGCCTGGAACACCGCACCGGTAAAAACGCTGGACGATGTGTTCCAGACAGAACTCGCCATTTCGGGCACTGCGCCGTCTGCAAATGTCGTGATCTATCCGCGCTTGATGAATGAACTGCTTGGGACGAAGTTCAAGATTGTGTCTGGTTACCCGGGCTCGACCGAAGGCCTCATGGCTATGGAGCGCGGCGAAACGCAGGGATTTTGTGCGTTCGGTTGGTCGGGGTTGAAGTCGCTTCATCCGGACTGGCTCTCCGAGAAGAAGGTCAACGTTCTGGTCCAGTTCGGGTTCGAAAAAGATAAGGACTACCCCTCGGTCCCGCTCATTCTCGACTACGCGAAGACCCCCAAGGCCCGTCAGGCGATCGAATTGGTGATCGCGCCCCAACTTTTCGCCCGGCCGTTCGTCGCACCCCCCAACGTCCCAAAAGAGCGCGTCGCCGCGCTGCGGGACGCCTTCGCCAAAACCATGGGCGATCCGGCCTATCTAGAGGAGGCGCAGAAGTTGAATCTCGAAGTCGAACTGGTGAAAGGTCAAGACGTCGAAGATTTGATCAAGAGAGTCTATGCGACACCGGCTGAGACGGTCGATCTCGTAAGAGCTGCGCTGCAATAATTCTGGATGATGGCGACGAAACGGCCATTGATCCGTTTATTGATGCAGCTTGATCAATAGAATTTGCGCTCGCTCGTCGGGCGCGAGACCGCTGTAGCGGGTTTCGGTCGGAACGGGTGGGAAAGTCCTTCCGCATAGCTCTGAACGCCCGCCGCCTGTATACTCTTTCCACAACATCGGAGGAGACGGCATGGCGGACGGAACCGATACGTGGCCTTATGGCTACCGGGCGAGGATTTGCTACACGTCGCCGCCCCTGACCACCGAGGTCTTTCCATACGAATTTTACCAGATCGTCCCGAAAGGCGTGTCGCTCAGCGTCACGTCGCTGTCGATCGTGGTGCGCAGCAAGGAAGAGCTGGACGATTCCTACGACATCAGCCTGCGGGCGGCGCGCGAGATGCGCGACGCGGGCGTCGACATCGTCTGCCTCGGCGGCCTGCCGATCAATATCCACAAGGGCTATCGCAACGCCGACGAGTTGATCGCCGGCATGGCGGCGGAACTCGGCGTCAAGGTGACGTCGAGCGCCAATGCGCAAACGACGGCTGCGAAACTGCTCGGCGTGAAGAAGGCGGTTCTGGCGCATCCCTATGCGGAGACCGACACAGCACGAATCTCGAAAAGCTATGAAGACCTGATGCAATGCGAGGTCATCGGCCGCATGGCGTGGGGCTCGCCGTTCAACCGCATTGGCGGCATTCCGCAGCACGCGGCGTTCGAGATGACGCGCAAGCTGATGAAGGCGCATCCTCAGGCTGACACGATCCTGTTCCCGTCGCCGCACTGGCCGACGTGCCATGCGCTCGATCCGCTGGAGAAGGAGTTCGGCGTCAACGTGCTGGGCGCGCATCAGGCGATCGTGTGGGATTCGCTTCGCCGTTGCGGCATCGACGACAAGCTGCAGGGCTTCGGTCGGCTGTTCCGGGATTTTTGAAAACCAATCGGGGAAACGCATCATGCGTCATGTCGCATCCTTCATGGCGGCCGCAGCCGCGACGTTCATCGCAGCCAGTTCGGCTCACGCCCAATCCGTCGAAGCCTTCTACAAGGGCAAGCAGATTTCGCTGCTCGTCGGCAGCGGCGCGGGCGGCGGCTACGACGCGTATGCGCGCGTCTTCGCGCGCCACGCGTCCCGGCACATTCCGGGCAATCCGCAACTCGTCGCCAAGAACGTGCCGGCGGCAGGCGGCCTTGCGGCGGCGAGCCAGCTCTACAACAACGCCGACCACGATGGCCTGACCATTGCGGCGCACACCAACGGCATCGCCATGGACCCGCTGTTCGGCAATCCGGGCGCGCGTTTCGACGCGCTGAAATTCGCGTGGCTCGGCTCTATGGGCAAACTGCAGAACATCTGCATGTCGTGGCACACGAGTTCAGTGAAAACGATCGAACAGGCGCGGCAGAAGGAGATCACCGTCGCAGGCGCAGGCGCAACTTCCAACACTGTCATCGTGCCGAAGATCATGAATGCGCTGCTTGGCACCAAGTTCAAGGTGATCGCCGGCTATGAGCCGGGGCAGGGCGATACGATCGCGGTGGAAACCGGCGAGGTGGAAGGCGTCTGTGGTCTGGCGTGGTCGACCATCAAGGCGTCGCGCTCGCAATGGCTCGAGCCCGGCAAGATCAACGTGCTGGTGCAGATGGCGCTGGTGAAGCTGCCCGATCTCCCCAACGCGCCCAGCGCCATCGACCTCGTCACCGATCCGGTGAAGCGGCAGGTGCTGGAACTGATCCTGATCCGGCAGGAAATGGGCCGGCCGTTCGCCGCGCCTCCGGGCGTGCCGGCCGATCGCATCGCGGCGCTGCGGCGCGGCTTTGACGCGACCATGAAGGACCCTGAATTTCTTGCCGAGGCGGCGCGCGCACAACTCGAAATCGATCCGCTCACCGGCGAGGACGTCGAGAAGCTTCTGGCGAAAGCCTATGGCGCTCCGAAGGATATCGTGCAGCAGGCGGCCGCGCTGATCGAACCGGCCGCTGGCGGCAAGTGAACCTCGAAAGACGGGCGACGCGTTCGCGCCGTCTTTCATTCGAAATCATCGCCATGTAGAATCGGCTCGACCGCAGCGGAAAAGCGACGGGCGCAGCAGCCCGTCCGGTCAGGCGAAATGCGAGGAGGACTGCGTGTACAGGGACATCATCGGACAGGAAATCCGCTACAAGGGACATAACGGCGTCGAGAAGAACGCCTATTTTTCCAAGCCCATTGGGCCCGGCCCGTTTCCGGCCGTCGTGTTCATCCATCACGTTCCGGGCTGGAACGAGGTCTGCATCGAAACCGTGCGCCGTTTCGCTCACCATGGCTTCATGGCCATCTCCCATAATCTCTATGCCGAATACGGCGAAGGCGACGCCGATGACATCGGCGCCCGCGCCCGCGCGGAAGGCGGCGTCTCGGACGAGCAGATGCTCGGCGACACTGCCGGCGCGATGGCGTTCCTGAAGGCGCAGAAGGAATCGAACGGCAAGGTCGGCGTCATGGGCTATTGCTCCGGAGGCCGTCAGGCGTTTCTCAGCGCTTGCCGCCTGAAGTTCGACGCCGTCGTCGACTGCTGGGGCGGCCGCGTGATGGTGAAGGACAAGAGCGCGCTGAACGCCAAGCAGCCCGTCGCGCCGATCGACTACGCCAAGGATCTCAGCTGTCCGATCCTCGGCCTGTTCGGCAACGACGACAAGGAGCCCGATCCGGATCAGGTCAACAAGACCGAGGAAATCCTCAAGAGCCTCGGCAAGACCTACGAGTTCCATCGTTATGACGGCGCGGGCCACGCGTTCTTCGACTGGAGC
This sequence comes from Beijerinckiaceae bacterium, assembly GCA_947472615.1. GTDB lineage: Bacteria > Pseudomonadota > Alphaproteobacteria > Rhizobiales > Beijerinckiaceae > Terripilifer. The sequence goes on along the minus strand of CANJEY010000314.1, from coordinate 1,315 downwards.
CGCCCGAGCTACCGGGTCGAGCAGGCGATGGACGGCTGGAAGAAGACCTTTGCGTTTTTCGGCAAGCATCTCGCCTGAGGGTATGAACGATGTGTTCCTACATCACCGAGAAGGCTGAAATCTTCGCCAGCGCCAAGGGCCGCAGCGGATGGATGAACGTCGATACGGCGGTCATCTATTACGATCACCCGACGCATATTCCGCTCGATCACGCGCTCAACATCGACTTCGTGAACTCCGCCACGAAGGAGCGCGTGGCGGTGGAGCTGTCGGCGAAGTCGGCGCGCGAACTGATCCGCCGGATCCAGTCCGCGCTCGACAGCGGTGAGGCGATTCATCTGGGCTCGGACGATGCGGCGGAACCGGAGCGCGCGCTCTGCCCACTGTTCTGATCGGGACACAAGCGACGGCGACTCAAGAGTCGCCGCCGCCTCCCGCAAATAGCCGGAGTCGGCTTCGTCCTTCGAGACGGCCGCAAGCGGCCTCCTCAGGATGAAGCCTTGTGGTGTCCTTAAGAGAGCCTACAGTCGACTGAACGGTCGTCGTCTGTGTCTTGAATGATGACGGCATCCCATTTGAAGCAATCCCAAAGGCCTCATCCTGAGGAGGCGCGCAGCGCCGTCTCGAAGGACGAGGCCGACTGTGAGTTTGTCACGACAGCAGTGCCCTGAACGACTCAGTGCGCCCTATTTCATGCTCCTCACAACATCCCCCCATCTGCGCAGACCTGTCAGGATTTCGCGCATCTCCTTCTTCACCTGCGGATCGATGACGCGGCCGTCGTCGCTGAACGCCGGCGCGGCGTTCTGGTAATACGTGTCGTGCGTCATCATGATGTGGCACTTGCAGGCCAGCAGCACGGTCTTCAGCGCCATCTGCGCGCGAATGGTGCCGGACTTACCCGGGGCCGCGCCCAGAACAGCGACTGGGTTCGCGCGCAGCGGCGGCGATGGCTTGCAACGCGAACTGCCGGCCCAGTCGAGCGCGTTCTTCAACACGCCCGGAATCGAGTGATTATATTCGGGCGTCGCGATCAGTAGCGCATGCGAGCGCCGCATCTGTGCGCAGAACGCCTTCACAACGTCCGGCGCAGCGTCGCCGTCGAGATCCGTGTTGTAGTGCGGAAGCGATGCGATGTCGGCGATTTCGACGCGCACGCCATCCGGCGCCACCTCCTGAGCGGCCAGCAGCAGGCCGCGATTCATCGAGCCGCGCCGCAGGCTGCCCGCGAGCCCCATCACTACAAATTTGTCGTCTGCGTCCGCCATTGCGTTTCTCTAACTCTAGGGCGTCAGCGCTGGATCGCGTTCTGCAG
>CANJEY010000313.1 GCA_947472615.1 Beijerinckiaceae bacterium | reverse complement strand
GCTTTCACATTGCCTTGTCAAAGGTCGAAATCCGCGTATAAGGCGCGCTTCGTCTGCTCCGGCCGGGGGCTGAACGGAAGGCCGCGTCGCGGCAGGACCTTCGGGTCCGTCTTCCCGTGTTCCCGCCTTCGAATGTGAATTCCGTCGGGCCTTTCTCCGGGGCTCGAAGGGCTCCGCGCCGGACAGACAGAAACAGAGAAAGGCAGATCCATGGCTCTTTACGAGCACGTATACATGGCTCGGCAGGACGTGACCGCCCAACAGGTGGAAGCGCTCACCGAGCAGTTCAAGTCGATCATCACCGCCGGCGGCGGCAAGGTCGGCAAGGTCGAATATTGGGGCGTCAAGTCCCTCGCCTACCGGATCAAGAAGAACCGCAAGGCCCATTTCACGCTGATCAACCTGGACGCTCCGGCGGCGGCGATCACCGAAATGGAACGCCAGATGGGCATCAGCGAAGACATCCTGCGCTTCATGACTGTCAAGGTCGAAGAGCACGAGGATGGCCCCTCGGCCATGATGCGCAAGCGTGAAGACAGCGACCGCGACGACCGCGGCGATCGTCGCCCCGGCGGCGGCAACCGCTTCGGCGACCGTCCCGACCGCGCTCCGCGCCGTCCCCGTGAAGATTCTCCCGCTGAAGGAGCGAATTGATGGCTGCCGCTGGCGCTCGCCGCCCCTTCTTCCGCCGTCGCAAGACCTGCCCGTTCACGGGCCCGAACGCGCCGAAGATCGACTACAAGGACACGCGTCTGCTGTCGCGCTATATCTCCGAGCGCGGCAAGATCGTGCCCTCGCGCATCACGGCCGTCTCGGCCAAGAAGCAGCGCGAACTGGCGCAGGCGATCAAGCGCGCCCGTTTCCTGGGTCTGCTGCCCTACGTCATCCGCTGAGGATCGACTGCGCCTTCGGGCGCTGACCACCATCGCGCCGCCCGGGCTTCTCCGGACGGCGAGGCTGGAGCGGACGCCTCGGCGATCCGCCCCTAACCGCCCCGCGCGGGACAGCTCGAAATGGCGCAACGCATTTTCATAGCCCTTGGGGCCGGACTGGCCGCCGCCCTGCTCTTCATCATCCCGATGAAGGGCACGGTTCTAGCCATGATCATCGCCGTCCTGTCGACTCTGCCGATCATGATCGCGGGTCTGGGCTTCGGACAGGCGACGGCTTTCGGAGCCACGCTCGCGGGCGCCATCGGCATCTCCCTTTATCTGCATCCGATTTTCGGCGGCGTGTTCGCGCTGTCGCTCGGCCTGCCGGCCTGGTGGCTCAGCCGCATGGCGGTGATGTGCCGTCCGGCGTCGGAAGGCTCGACCGATCTCGTCTGGTATCCGGTCGAACGCCTGCTCGGCTGGGTGGTGACGCTCTCGGCGGCGACGACGCTGATGCTGATCGGCATGGCGATCATCCGCATCGGCAGCTACGACGAATTCGTTTCGCTTCTGACCCAGCGCCTGTCGCCCGCGCTGGAAGCCATGTTCAGCAACTTCCCCGGCTACACGAGCGATGAAGTCGCGCGGCTGGTCATCGCTTCCATGCCGCCCGTCATGGCCGGCTGGGGTGTGGTGACGCTGGCGCTGAACCTCTGGCTCGCCGGCCGCATCGTGCTGATCTCGCAATTGCTGACGCGCCCGTGGGAAAGCCTGCCCGAAAATTTGCGACTGCCGGCCATCGCCCGTCCGGTGCTGGCGGGCGCGCTCGCAGCCTGTCTGATCGAAGGGCCGGTTCGGCTCATCGGCATGACGGTCGCGGCCTCGATCATGGTCGCCTACGCCTTTCAGGGGCTGGCGGCGACGCACAGCATCACGCGCGGCTCGGCCGCCCGCCTGCCCATCCTGATGGGCGTCTATTTCTCCATTCTGGTCCTGCTGCCGTGGCCGCTCATCATCGCCGCCATCGCGGGACTGATCGACACCGTCTGGCCGCTGCGGCAGACGTCCGCCTCCAACCGCAATCCCCCGACCAACCCAACAAACTGAGGAGAACACAATGGACGTCATTCTGATGGAACGCATCGCCAAGCTCGGCCAGATGGGCGAGGTCGTGCGCGTCAAGGACGGTTACGCCCGTAACTTCCTGCTGCCGCGCGGCAAGGCGCTCCGCGCCAACGAGGCCAACCGCAAGCGCTTCGAATCGCAGCGCGCCCAGCTCGAGGCCCGCAACCTCGAACTGAAGACCGAAGCCGCGGCGGTCGCCGAGAAGCTCGACGGCCAGAGCGTCATCATCATCCGTCAGGCCGGCGAATCCGGCCAGCTCTACGGCTCGGTCTCGACGCGCGATATCGCCGAGTCGATCACCGCCATCGGGTTCAACGTCAACCGCAATCAGGTCGTGCTCTCGACCCCGATCAAGAACCTCGGCCTGCACGTGCTGCCGATCCACCTGCATCCGGAAGTCGACGTGAAGATCACCGTCAACGTCGCCCGTTCTGCCGACGAAGCCGACCGTCAGGCCAAGGGCGAATCGCTCAACGTCGTGGAAGAGACCACGATGGACGATCTCGGCCTCGAAGTCGGCGCGGCGCTGGAAGAAGGCGGCGGCAGCCTCGGCGACCGCTGAACGCAGTTTCCGTTCGAACAGAGTCCGCGCTTCGGCGCGGACTTTTCTTTTAAATTCGAGACTTGCGCGCGCAGCGAAAGCCACATGCGACCGCGCTTGCATCCGCGAGAGTCAAGCGCGCTGGCGTCGCGGCCGCGCGCGCCTGTGGGAATCGTGAACAAGCCTCCCAGCGTTAGAACTTCAGCAACTTTCGACTCGTCGCGCCCCGCCCCGCGTGCCACAAATCCGTCGCGGTCGCCGCCGAAGACTCACAATCTGGCGAGACTGAGTCCCCGAGTCACTCTCACCATTGCGAGCACATGGCAGCCGTCGAATCCTTGGCGGCCCGGCTGACGTTATTGCCGGGTCAACAGAACGATCCCGCAACATACCGGGTGCCGCCCCACAACGTGGAGGCGGAACAGGCGCTGCTGGGCGCGATTCTCGTCAACAACGACGCCTTCGACCGCGTGTCGGACTTCCTGCAGGCAGAGCACTTTTCCGAGGAGCTGCATCGCCGCGTCTATGAAATCGCCGCGCAGCTGATCCGCGCCGGCAAGCTCGCCACCGTCGTCACGCTGAAGACCTTCCTCGGCGATCACGATCTCGGCGGCATCACCATCCCGCAATATCTGGCGCGCCTCGCGTCGGAAGCCACGACGATCATCAACGCCGAAGACTATGGCCGCATGGTCTACGATCTGGCGATCCGGCGCCGGCTGATCGGCATCGGCGAGGAGATCGTCAACACCGCCTTCGATTCGCCCGTCGACGCCTCGCCGCGCGCGCAGATCGAAGAGGCCGAGCGCCGCCTTTACGAAATCGCCGAACAGGGCCGCTATGACGGCGGTTTCCAGCGCTTCTCGGATGCGCTGACGCACGCGATCGATCTCGCCGCGCGCGCCTACGAGCGCGATGGAAAACTGTCGGGCATCTCGACCGGCATGACCGATCTCGACCAGAAACTCGGCGGTCTGCAATCGTCGGATCTGGTCATCGTCGCCGGCCGTCCCGGCATGGGCAAGACGGCGCTGGCGACGAACATCGCGTTCAACATCGCCAAGGCCTACGAATATGAAGTGCGACCAGACGGAGCGCATATGGCGAAGAACGGCGGCATCGTCGGTTTCTTCTCGCTCGAAATGTCGTCCGAGCAATTGGCGACACGTATCATCGCCGAGCAATCGGGCGTGCCGTCCTACAAGATCCGTCGCGGCGACATCGTCGACGACGAGTTTCATCGCATCTCGGAAGCCGCGCGCGAGATGCAGCAGATTCCATTCTACATCGACCAGACCGGCGGCATCTCAGTGGCGCAATTGGTGGCGCGCGCGCGCCGCCTCAAGCGCCAGCGCGGCCTCGACGTTCTGGTCGTCGACTACCTGCAATTGTTGTCGGGCTCGAAGTCGAGCAGCCAGCAGAATCGCGTGCAGGAATTGACCGAAATCACCACCGGCCTGAAAGCGCTCGCCAAGGAACTCAACGTGCCCGTGATCGCGCTGTCGCAATTGTCTCGACAGGTGGAATCGCGCGACGACAAACGCCCGCAACTCTCCGACCTGCGTGAATCGGGCTCGATCGAGCAGGACGCCGACGTGGTCATGTTCGTCTATCGCGAGGAATATTACCTCGCCAATCGCGAGCCGAAGCCAGGCACCGAAGAACACGCCAAGTGGATGACCGACATGCACCAGGCCCACGGCAAGGCTGAAGTGATCATCGGCAAGCAGCGTCACGGACCGACCGGAACGGTAACGCTGTCGTTCGAGGCCGAGTTGACGCGGTTCGGCAATTACATCAGCGACGAGGCGCTGCCGGAGCGGATGTGAACGAACGCACCTACATCCAGCACAACATTCCGCGCGCCGAAGCGCAGGCGATCCTGACGATCGACCTCGCGGCGATCGCGCACAATTGGCGCACGCTGCGCGACCTCAGCGGCGCGGCCGAATGCGGCGCTGTCGTGAAGGCCGACGCCTACGGGTGCGGCATCGAAGCTGTCGTACCCGCGCTGGAGCGCGCCAGCTGCCGAACGTTCTTCATCTCGCATCTGTCGGAAGGCCGCCGCGTGCGGGCCTCGCTGCAAAATCCCGATGCGCGCATCTTCCTGCTCAACGGCCTCGTCTGCGATGATGAGGTCGTGCGCGCCGTGCTCGACAACCGCATCCTTCCGGTGATCGGATCGCTCCCCGAGTGGCGCTTCTGGCGCGCTCATGCGCCCGTCGGCGCACAGGCCGCTCTGCACATCAACACCGGCATGAACCGGCTCGGGATGTCGCCAGCGGAGGCCACCGAAATCGCCGCCGACGTCGGAGCTAGGTCGTCGATCGCGCTGGCGATGAGTCATTTCGTCTCCTCGGAAGACAGCCACGATCCGCTGAACGACCGGCAGATTGCGCTGTTTCGCGAGGCGCTCGAAAACTTTCCCGGCGTCCCAGCGAGCGCCGCGAATTCCTCCGGCGTGTTTCTGGACTCGAAGCCGCACTTCGATCTCGTGCGGCCGGGCTATGCGTTGTACGGCGGCAACCCGACGCCGGGCCGGCCCAATCCGATGCGCAGCGTCGTCAGTCTCGAAGCGCCGATCATCCAGGTGCGCGACATCGGCCCCGGCGAAACCGTCGGTTACAACGCCACATGGACCGCGGGTCGACGCACGCGCCTCGCCACCATCGGGCTTGGCTACGCCGATGGCCTGCCGCGCAGCGCCATGTCGACGGACGCGCATCCCGGCGGCGAGGCGATCGTGGGAGCCGTGCGTTGCCCGTTCGCAGGCCGCGTCTCGATGGACCTGACGGTGCTGGACGTCACCGACGTCTCGCCCGGCGACGCTGCCGCGGGCGCTGCGGCGCGGCTTCTTTGTCCCGAGATCAGTGTCGACGATCTTGCGG
>CANJEY010000312.1 GCA_947472615.1 Beijerinckiaceae bacterium | reverse complement strand
GAAAGCTCCTCGTCATCCTCAATGCAATCGTGCGCGATCAGAAACCATGGCAAAACGCTTGACCAACAAGACAGTCGCTGAGGAGCTTGCGCAGCAAGCGTCTCGAAGGGCGAGGGCGACTCCGCCAACTAAAACTCACCCGCCGATGACGGTATTGAACACCTGTCCGCCACGGTTGATGGTCAGCTTCCAGTAAGGCGCGCGCGCCGCCGTCGCCTTCTGCACATCGCCGGTGCGGGCGATCTTCGAATCGTTGATCGCGAGAATCACGTCGCCCTTTTGCAGGCCGACATTCGCGGCGATCGAGTCCTCCGGCACGTCCGCCACCACGACGCCTTCGCGAACGCCCTCGATGGAGAATTCCTCCGCGACCGCAGGCGACATGTTCATCACCGTCGAGCCCGTGAAAGGCGAGCGGCCTGTGACTTTCACGGCCTCGCGCGGCGGATTTTCCGGCGCGGCGACAAGCTTCACCTGCACGCTCGCACTCTTGCCGCTGCGCAGATACGCGATGGACGCCGTGCCGCCGAGCGACTTCGTGGCGAGCCGGTAGCCGAAGCTCTCGGGGTCGTCGACACTCTGCCCGTCGATGGCTGTCACGACGTCGCCGCGGCGGATCCCGGCGTCGGCCGCTGGACTCTTGTCTGCGACATCGGACACGAGCGCACCGGTCGGGCGGTCGAGGCCGAGCGAATCGGCGATCTCGCGTGATACGGCCTGCATGGTGGCGCCGACCCACGGCCGCCGCACCTGCTTGCCGCCGCCCTTGGCGGCCGCCACGACCACTTTGACCATGTTGACCGGGATCGCGAAGCCGATGCCGATCGACCCGCCGGAGCGCGAATAGATCGCCGAATTGATGCCTACCAAACGTCCTTCCATATCCACCAGCGCGCCGCCGGAATTGCCCGGATTGATGGCCGCGTCGGTCTGGATGAAAAAGCCGTAATCGCTGATCCCGACCTGCGTGCGCGACAGCGCCGAGATGATGCCCTGCGTCACCGTCTGCCCGACGCCGAACGGATTGCCCACTGCGATCACCAGATCGCCGACTTCGAGCGCATCGGAATCGCCCGAGTCGAGCACCGGAAAATTGGAGCCGCCTTTCAGGCGCAGGATCGCCAGATCGGTGCGCGGATCGCGCAGCACGATGTCGGCTTCGAATTCGCGCTTGTCGGAGAGCGCGACCTTCACATCCGTCATGCCCTCGATGACGTGATGGTTCGTCACCACGAGGCCGCTGGCGTCGATTATGACGCCGGACCCGAGCGATTGTGCGGTGCGGGCGCTGGGCGCGCCGCCGCCGAAGAACTCGCGAAAGATCGGATCGTCGAACAGAGGATTCTTGGGCTGCCGGACGGTACGCGACGCGTAGACGTTCACCACCGCCGGGGTGGCCCGCTTCACGATCGGGGCGAACGACAGCGTGATCTGTGGCCTGTCGGCAGGCGTGAGGCGCAGGCCGGGCGCAGTCTGGGCGGACGCCCCACAGGCAGCCGCCAATAGCGCCGCGAGGCCCAACAGAAACAAACGAGGACGGATCATGGCGGGCTCCGATTCTGGACCTGCCACATATAGGCGCGCAGTCGGCGCAGCGCCAAGGGCGAGCTACCGCGCCCCGGCCTTCTCCAGAATAGCCACGACGGCGCGCTGGTTGCGCGCGCGCGCATGGGCCAGCGGGGTGACGCCGTCCCGATCGGCGAGATCGAGCTTCGCGCCGCGCTCGACCAGCAACCGAACGATCTCCGTATGAGCCCGGCCGCCGTCGCCGAGCAGCACGGCTTCGAGCAGCGCCGTCCAGCCGAGTTTGTTGACATGGTCTATGTCAATCTTGGTGCCGAGCAGAACGCGGACGTTTTCGACATGGCCATGGTGCGCAGCCGGAATGAGCGCCGTGCCGCCATAGCGGTTGAGACTGCGCAGGTCCGCGCCGGCCGCGAGCGTCATCTTGAGGATGTCCGTCTGGCCTTCGGCGCCAGCATAGAGAAACGGACTGTCCTCGATCGCATCCTTCGCGTTGACGTCAGCCTTGGCTGCAATCAGCGCGCGCGCGATGGCGACGTCGTTGCGGTAGGTGGCGATCAACAGCGCCGTGCGGCGGCGTGAATCGCGCGAATCGACGGGCGCGCCCTGCGCCAGAGCAGTCGTGACGCCCTTGAGATCGCCGCGCTCCACGGCGACGATGAGACGCCCGCCGGCATCCTGCGCGACGGCGCGCGACGCGAACGACGCGCTTATCAGTGCGAGCAAGACATCGCGCCGGCGCATCGGTTCAGCCCTCGGTCGGAACCGGCATGCGATGGATCTTCATCGCCATCGACACCGCCGTGTAATAGCCGAGGAACGCGATCAACTCGGCGAGACCATCGCGGCCCAACACCTTCACCGCGTTGGCGAACACTTCGTCGCTGGCGATCTCCTTGCGGTCGAACGCCGTGTAGATGGCGTAGATCGCCTTCTCGCGTTCGGTCTCGAACGCTGGCGGTTTGCGCTCCCACAGCGACGTGAGGATCGACTCAGGCATGCCGGTCTTGCGCAGGAACTTAATATGCGAGTCGATGACGAATGGGGCTTCCCAATGCTGGGCGATCAGCACGATCGCCAGTTCGAACTCGCGCTCGGTCAGCGTCGACTGCGTGTTCAGCATGGTGCCGAGATGCTCGATCGCATGCGACAGCTTCTCGCTGTGCAGCCAGACCTTGAACGGCGTCGGCACCCGGCCGCGTCCCGCGGCCACCTTCTGGGTCACATCCTTCTGCGACTGCGTATAGGTCTGCGGGTCGATCTCTTCGAACCGGACTGGCCCGTCGTTCATGCGCCTTCCTCCATGATTATTCTGAAACTAAGCGCGATCGGATGCGCCGCGCAAACGAAAAGGGCGGCCGATTGGCCGCCCTCGAGTCGAAATGCGGAAAGCCTCAGGCTTCCTCGCCGCCGCCCTGCGCGGGGCCGGAATCCTTGCCGCGCGCGCTCTCGTCGCGATCGACGAATTCGATCACCGCCATCGGGGCGTTGTCGCCGTAACGGAAACCGGCCTTCAGCACGCGCGTGTAGCCGCCGTTGCGGGTCTTGTAACGCGGCGCCAAAACCTCGAAGAGCTTCTTGACGAGAACCGCATCCTTCATCTGCGAGATCGCCTGACGGCGCGCATGCAGGTCGCCGCGCTTGCCGAGCGTCACCAGCTTCTCGACGACGGGACGCAGATCCTTCGCCTTCGGCAGCGTCGTGACGATCTGCTCGTGCTTGATGAGGGCCTGACACATGTTGGCGAACATCGCCCTGCGGTGTTCGGCCGTACGATTGAAACGGCGCTTCGCGCGTCCGTGATACATGGCTCACTCCTGTTTTTGCGGCCGCCGTGCCAAGGAACGTCCGCTGCTTCGTTCCCTCACCCGTTTCGCGGGAGAGGGTGGCCCCGCGTCAGCGGGGTCGGGTGAGGGACCTGAATGGCCCTCATCCGTCATGCCTCTGGCATGACGCCTTCTCCCGCTTCACGGGAGAAGGAATTGCGATCCTAATAGTGCTCTTCGAAGCGCTTCGCCAGCTCTTCGATATTGTCCGGCGGCCACCCGCTCACTTCCATGCCGAGGTGCAGACCCATCTGGGCCAGCACTTCCTTGATCTCGTTGAGCGACTTGCGGCCGAAGTTCGGCGTCCGCAACATCTCGGCTTCCGTCTTCTGGATGAGGTCGCCGATGTAGACGATGTTGTCGTTCTTGAGGCAGTTGGCGGAACGCACCGACAGCTCGAGTTCGTCGACCTTCTTGAGCAGCGCCGGGTTGAAGGCAAGCTCGGGGATCGACGGCGCAGATTCTTCGCGCTTCGGCTCTTCGAAATTCACGAAGACGTTCAGCTGATCCTGCAGGATGCGCGCCGCATAGGCGACGGCGTCCTCGGGGCTGATGCCGCCGTTGGTCTCGACCACCATGGTCAGCTTGTCATAGTCGAGGATCTGACCCTCGCGGGTGTTCTCGACGCGATAGCTGACCTTACGCACCGGCGAATACAGGCTGTCGACCGGCACGAGGCCAATCGGCGAATCTTCCGCGCGGTTGCGATCGGCGGCCACGTAGCCCTTGCCGGAATTGACGGTGAATTCCATGCGGATTTCCGCGCCCTCGTCGAGAGTGCAGATCACCAGGCCCGGGTTGAGAACCTGAACGTCGCCCGTAACCTGAATGTCGCCGGCGAGCACCGCGCCCGGACCCTGCTTCTTCAGCACCATGCGCTTCGGGCCATCGCTCTGCATCTTGATGGCGATGTCCTTGATGTTCAGCACGATGTCCGTCACGTCCTCACGGACGCCGGGAATCGAGGAGAACTCGTGCAGCACGCCGTCGATGTGCACGGCCGTGATGGCCGCGCCCTGCAGCGACGACAGCAGCACGCGGCGTAGCGCGTTGCCGAGCGTCAGGCCGAAGCCGCGCTCCAACGGCTCCGCCACCATGGTGGCGATGCGCTTGGGATCATCGCCGAGCGAAATCTCGAGCTTGTTCGGACGGATCAGTTCTTGCCAGTTCTTCTGGATCACGTTGTTGCCTTTCGGAATGCAGCGCAGAGCATATCGGTCCGTCGACCCTGGCCCGGCGCTGCCGGAAAGATAGAGGCTTGATCATGCGCTCCGCCCGTCGGCGATGCGCAGGAACTCAGACGCGACGACGCTTGCGGGGACGGCAGCCGTTGTGCGGGATCGGGGTGACGTCGCGGATCGAGGTGACCGTGAAGCCAGCCGCCTGCAGCGCGCGCAGCGCCGATTCACGGCCCGAACCCGGACCCGACACTTCGACTTCGATTGTGCGGACGCCATGCTCGGACGCCTTGCGGGCGGCGTCTTCGGCGGCCATCTGGGCGGCGTAGGGAGTCGACTTGCGCGAGCCCTTGAAGCCCATTGTGCCCGCCGACGACCAGGCGATCGTGTTGCCCTGCGCGTCGCTGATCGTGATCATCGTGTTGTTGAACGACGAGTTCACATGCGCCACGCCGGAGGCGATGTTCTTGCGCTCGCGGCGGCGAACGCGATTGCCCTGTGCTTCTTTTGCCATGATCGGTCCTGTCCTTTTGACGCGCCCGTGGTGCCAGGCGCTCGGGAGTTGCGAACGGGCGATGCCCGTTCAGGTGATCCCCGCATTCCGCGGGAGAAAGGTCGTCATCGAGTAGAAGAAACGAAGCGATCCAGCGCAGGAATGCTTCGCCTCGTTCGCAATGACGTCTCGAATTACTTCTTCTTGCCGGCGATCGGCTTCGCCTTACCCTTGCGGGTGCGGGCGTTGGTGTGCGTGCGCTGGCCGCGAACCGGCAACTGGCGACGATGGCGCAGACCGCGGTAGCAGCCCAGATCCATCAGACGCTTGATGTTGATCGCGACTTCGCGGCGCAGGTCGCCCTCGACCATGTAGTCCCGGTCGATAGTCTCGCGGATCTGCAGGACTTCGGCGTCGGTGAGCTGGGAGACGCGGCGT
>CANJEY010000311.1 GCA_947472615.1 Beijerinckiaceae bacterium | reverse complement strand
GGCGCATCTGCGCCTCCGACAGCATGAACAAATCAGCCATGACGACGCCTCCGTGCGTCGCCAATGAATCAGCCGATCACGCAATCCGCAAGATATTTAATGGGTCCTGAGCATAGACTGATGAATTGTCAAGCCAAGGTTCCCGTCCGTTGACAGGATGCGGCTGCGAGCCGAAAGTCATATCCGTATTGTGAGGCAGGAAGAGTCATATGACCCCCAAGGATGACGAGCAGGCGCGGGCCGCCAAATATGCCGAGCGCGCCGCGAGCATCATGTCGCATGGCACCCGCAAGGATCGTATCTTCGTGCGCGGCGTCCAGGGGGCTTACGCGCTGCAGGAAGAGCTGGATCGGCTACGTTCGGCACCCCGCATTCGCAAGGGCCGCGAGCAGAAATTCCATGAGGGGCCACAGGCGTACAGCCGCAATTACATCGAACCGGGCGATGGGCTGACGCAGACATTCCACATGCATCTCGAGGAATATTCGCCGGGCGGCAAGTCGCAGAAGCACGGACACGTCAACGAGGCGGCGTTCTACATTCTGGACGGCAACGGCTACGAAATTCACGACGGCGTGCGCTACGACTGGAAGGCGGGCGACATCGCCATCGTGCACAACAATTGCGTGCACCAGCATTTCAACGCCAGCTCGACAGAACCGGCGCGCGCGCTCGTCATCAAGACGAAGCCGATGTACCTGTTCCTGAACATGCTGTTTCAGGAAACCGTGGAAGGCCGGGTGAAGACGCCGCCGCCGGGCGCGGAATGGTTCGAGGCGCGCGTGGAGGAAGAAGACCTCAATCACCCGAAGACGGGGTACTGACGGCAAGGGCCGATCGCCGAACTGGGCGTTATTACGAACGCAGCGAAGCAGTCCATCGCGAGGAAGTTGAGCCGTGAGTCGGATGCTTTGTCACTGCGCTCCTCGCAATAAGGGAGAGGCGGCTAACGACTTCTCTCGCTGATCTCACCCCACCCGGTCCCAGCCGCCCATGTGCAGGCGTTCCTGCGGCAGGAAGCGGGCCTTGTAGGCCATCTTGCGCGAGCCCTCGACCCAGTACCCGAGATAGACGTGCGGCAGGCCGAGCCGTTTGGCGCGCTCGATGTGGTCGAGGATCATCCACGTGCCGAGCGAGCGGTCGACCATGTCGGGATCGTAGAACGAATAGACCATCGACAGGCCATCGGCCAGAATGTCGGTCAGGCAGACCGCCACCAGCGGGCCTTCGCCGCGCCCGGTGATGAAGGAATCGACGCCCCGGCGGCGGTATTCGATCACCCGCGTCTGGACGTGCGAATCCTCGATCATCATCGTGAAGTCGAGCATGCTCATGTCGGCCATGCCGCCGTCGTGGTGGCGCGCATCCAGATAGGAGCGGAACAGGGCGTATTGATCCGACGTCGCATGCGCCGGCACGGCGTTGCCGATCAGATCGTCGTTACGCTCGGCCACGCGCTGCATGTTGCGAGAGCGCTTGAAATCGTCGACCAGAACCCGCACCGAGACGCAGGCGCGGCAATTCTCGCACGCCGGACGGTAGGCGATCGTCTGCGAGCGGCGGAAGCCAGATTCGGTCAGCGTGTCGTTGAGGCCGGTGGCGCGCCGTCCCACCAGATGGGTGAAGACTTTCCGCTCCTCCTTGCCCGTCAGATAGGGGCAGGCCGAAGGCGCTGTCAGGTAGAATTGCGGTGCGTCGCGCGGTTCTCTTGTCACTCGGTTACTCTTCGCGGACTGTCGGAGGCGTCAGACACGACTGTGCCAGCCTACCATTACCCGAAGGTTGCCGAAAAGCGTTTTCAGCCGGCGCGCCGCACCACCACCACGCCCGCCAGCATGTCGTGCAGGCAGCGTTTCCCGGCCGCGAACAGCGACACCAGAAGCACGAACGGCGTGAGCACCCAGCTCAGATAAAACAACACCGCATGCGCCGCCGCGTTGATGAACGGCACCGTCGAGCCGTCTGTCAGCCGCACCTCGATGCCCATCATGTTCATGCCGGGCGTGCCTCGACGCCAGCCCGACACCGTGAATCCGTTGTAGAGGAACGCGATCGCCGGATAGAGCGGCGGGATCAGCAGCCAAGTCAGCCCGAACGTCGGCAGGCCCAGCAGCACCAGAAGGGTGGCGAACGCCATCCAGATGATCGTGATCAGGATGATGTCGAGCACCACCGCCACGATGCGCCGGGTCCGCACGCCCGAATAGGCGGCGGCCGGCAGTTGCGGCGCACTGGCTGGCGAAGTCCGACAGGGTCCGGTCCCAACCGCCCGAATTGCTCATGCGAGTCTCCAACGGACCTGAACGATCCGGTGCCTAATGTGGCCCCGGGGGCGGGCCGCCGCAAGTGGCGGGGCTCAGTCGTCGGGCCGACGCGTGTTGGTGATGTAGACTTCGGCCAGACGGTCGTGCAGGAAGCGGCGCTCTTTGGAGCGCAGGCCGATCAGGTAGACCAGCGGCGTCAGCAGCACGCCGCTCAGGAAAAAGAACAGCGCATGCGCGGCGGCGTTGAGCCAGGGCGCGGGGCGGCCATCGCGCAATTGCATGCGCAGGCCTTCCATCCTCATACCGGGCGTGCAGCCGCCGCCGCGTGAGATTGTGATGGCGTTGTAGAAGATGGTGATGATCGGGATCAGCACCGGCGCATACAGATAGGGCCTGCCGGGCGGGACGATTCCGGTTATGCCGAGAACCAGCATAAGCGTCGCATAGATCAGCACGATGACCAGCATGTCCTGAAACAGCGCGAACGCGCGGCGGCGACGCACTTCGCTGAGCGCCGCTTCGTCGAGGAGAACCCCGGTCTGCGCCGCAGGAGCGGCGGCGGTCTTCGACGCTTCCGCGCCAGCGCTGTCTGTCATGCCCTTCGTTCCGGAGGCCGACTCGCGCGGCTCCTGTGCGTTTCTCATGATGAGTGTGGCGGGGGCGTCAGACAAGCGCAATCGTCCCGCTCAATCGCCCAGCGGATCAGCGCCGCCCTGTCCGAGCCGCAACGGCGAAAGACCGTCCGCCGTCAACGCCGCCATGATCGCGCCCGCATGCTGGGCGTCGCGCGTCTCGACAGCGATGTCGACGCAGATATTGCGGGCCGGCTGGTCCAGCATCAGCCGGCGATGCGAGACCTCCAGAATGTTCGCGTCGAGTTCTCCGAGCCGCGTCGCCAGTCGTCCGAGCAGGCCGGGCCTGTCCTGCATCACGAGGCGGATCGTCACGATGCGGTCCTGCCGCTCCAGTTCGCGCACCATGATCGCCGCCAGCAGCCGCGCGTCGATGTTGCCGCCACACAGGACCAGCCCGACGCGCCGTCCGCGGAACCGGTCCGGTTGCGCCAACAAAGCCGCCAGCCCGGCCGCGCCCGCGCCTTCGGCCATCGTGCGTTGCAGGGATGCGAAAGCGTTGACGGCGCGCTCGATCTCCGGTTCGCCGACGAGGATGATGTCGGACACCAGATCTCCCACCACGGGCAGCGTCAGAGCGCCGACGTTCTTCACCGCAATGCCTTCCGCCAGCGTCGGGCCGCCGATGGGCAGGGCGGCGGCGCGCAGCGCGTTCCAGAACGAGGGAAACATGGCGGCTTCGACGCCGATAATCTCGATGTCCGGCCGCAGCGCTTTGGCGGCGATGGCGATCCCGCTGATCAGCCCACCGCCGCCGATGGGAACGACCAGAACGTCGAGGTCCGGCGCGTCTTCCAGCATCTCCAGCGCGACGGTGCCCTGTCCGGCGATGATGCGCGCATCATCGTAAGGATGCACGAGCGTCAGGCCTTCGGCGTCCGCGACGGCGCGGCACTCCGTTTGAGCTTCGCTCAGCGTTTCGCCGTGCAGGATGACGCGCGCGCCGTGCGCCTTCGTGTTCTGAACCTTCACCATCGGGGTCAGCACCGGCATGACGATCGTCGCCGGCACGCCGAGGCGGCGCGCGTGATAGGCGACGGCCTGCGCGTGATTGCCGGCCGACATGGCGATGACGCCGCGCCGCCGCTCGTCCGTCGTCAGCGCCGACAGGCGCACCAGCGCGCCGCGCTCCTTGAAGGCGCCGGTCGCCTGCATGTTTTCGTATTTCACCACCACGTCGGCGCCCGTCAGCGCCGACAACGCCGGCGCGGGAAGCGTGGGGGTTCGCACGATCTGACCGGCGATCAGCGTGGCGGCGGCGCGTATGTCGTCGAGAGAGACGCGGTTCACAATGGTCTCCGTGTGCGGACCCTGCCGACTCGGGCTTGCGCGAGGTTAGACAGGACGAGTGAAAAAGACGACATTGCCGCCGATGACGCTGCTGCGAGTCTGGTTCATGGTCATGGTCGCCCTCGGGGCTGCTGGGGCGACGCATGCGGCGGGCCTGCCGCCGGGTTTTGTGCGGCTCGCCGACGTCGCGCCCGACATCGTCCAGGATCTGCGCTACGTAAGCGCGAACAATTTCACCGGCAGGCCGGTTCCGGGCTACGAAGTCGCAGACTGCTGGGCGCGGCGCGAAACAGCCGAGGCGCTGGCGCGTGTATCGCAGGACGCCATTCGCATGGGGCTGCGGCTCGTGGCCTACGATTGTTACAGGCCGCAGCGGGCGACCGACGCCTTCGTGCGCTGGGCGGCCGATGACGCCGACCAGATCGCCAAAGCCGCCTATTATCCGTCGATCGACAAGCGCACGCTGTTCGCCAAAGGCTATATCGGCCGCCGCTCGGCGCATTCGGCCGGCATCGCTGTCGATGTCGGCCTGCTGGATGCGAGTGGCGCGCCGCTCGATTTCGGTTCGCCGTTCGACCTGTTCGATCCGAAATCCGCGACCGCGAGTCCGCGTGTGAGCGCGCAGGCGCGCCGCAACCGGCAAACGCTCAAGGCCTTGCTGGAGCCGCACGGCTTCACCAACTATCCGCGTGAGTGGTGGCACTATACGTTGAAGGGCGTCAACGATCCGGCGCTGTATGATTTTCCCATCAGATGAGGTGAGCGATGCCGTGGTCGATCGTCGTCGGACGCGTGGCCGGAACCGCGATCCGCATCCACATCACGTTTCTGATGCTGCTGGCGTGGATCGGCTTCAGCGCGTGGCGCAGCGGCGGCGAACAGGCTGCGCTACAAAGCCTCGCGTTCATCTGCTCGCTGTTTCTGTGCGTGTTGCTGCACGAATTCGGCCACATCACGATGGCGCGCCGCTTCGGCATCCAGACGCCCGACGTGACGCTGCTGCCGATCGGGGGCGTCGCCAGTCTTGAACGCATGCCGGAGAAGCCGTCTCAGGAGCTCGCGGTGGCGCTCGCGGGGCCGGCGGTGAATGTCGTGATCGCCATCGTGCTGTTCGGGTTTCTAGGCGCGACGCTGCCGGACGACATTTCGAAGATCGACGACCCGCGCCTTGGCCTGCTGGCGAAGCTCGCCGGCGCGAACGTCTTTCTCGTGCTGTTCAACATGATCCCGGCGTTTCCGATGGACGGCGGGCGCGTGCTTCGCGCGGTGCTGGC
>CANJEY010000310.1 GCA_947472615.1 Beijerinckiaceae bacterium | reverse complement strand
TCCTATGGCGAGATCGCCCCGCATGCGGTGTCAGGCTGCAGCGAACTGCACAACCAGACCATGACTGTGTTCACGCTCGCGGAGCGCGCCGCGTGAACGATCTGCACAAATTGGCGGCGCGGCAATTGCGCAAGGCGACGAGGCCGGACGGCGGCGTCGACGCCGATATGTTGATCAAGCTCGTCTCTGACGCCTATTGCGACATCGACGCCGACCGCCGACGCTCCGATCGCGCCATGAACATCATGGTCGATGAGTTGCGCGGCTTCAACGAACAGCTCGAAAACGTCGTTGAACGCCGCACCGACGAACTGAAGGCCGTGCAGCGCCAGTTACGCGACGCGGTCGACAACATGCACCACGGCATGCTGATGATCGACAAGGACCGCCGCCTCGTCGTCTGCAATCGCCGCGCGCGGGAGATGCTCGATATTCCGTCGCATGTTCTGGAGCGCCCCGAGGCGTTTCGCGAAACATTTTCGGACCGTCTCGACGCCGGTCAGCTGCATGGCGCAGACCCGGCGTTTGTACGCTGGATGCAGGGCGGGCCGATGGCGGATGTTCCACTCGCCTATCAGCGCACGCGCGAAAACGGCGAGAGCCTGATGATCCATCACACGCCGCTGCCGGATGGTTCCGCAGTGCGCACCTTCATCGACATCACCAAACGCGTGCAGCACGAATCCGCCTTGAAGCTGGCGGAAGAAGAATATCGCGGCCTGTTCGAGAACGCCGTGTTCGGCATCTACCGCGTCGCCGTTGACGGCCGTCTGTTACGCGCCAATCCGGCGCTGTTCCGCCTGCACGGATTCGAATCCGAACGTGAGATGCGCGAGCGGGTGACGAACTTGTTCGACGAATCCTTCGTCGAACCGAAACTCTGCGCCGAATTCCGCCAGTTGTTGCAGCGAGATGGTCGCGTGACCGATTTCGTCACGCAGGCGCGTCGCATCGGCGGCGGCGGACATTTGTGGATCTCCCAGAACGCCTGGGCGATCCGCGACGCAGCTGGAGACATTCTGTTCTACGAAGGCACCGTGCTGGATTCGAGCGAACGCAAGGAAGCCGAGGCGCGCATCGCGCATCTGGCGCAACACGATCCGCTCACCGGCCTCGCCAATCGCGGCCTGTTCCATCAGCAGATCGACGCTGCCGTGAAACGGGCGGAAGCCGGCAAGAGCACCGCGATTTACTGCCTCGACCTCGACCGCTTCAAGGAAGTGAACGATGCGCTTGGCCACGGAACCGGCGACCTGTTGCTGCTGGCCGTGGCGCGGCGCCTGCGCGGCTGCGTGCGCAAGAGCGACACGGTGGCGCGACTGGGCGGCGACGAATTCGCCATCATCCAGCCCGGCATGAAAAGCGACCGGCAGATTGCCGCGACCGCGTCGCGCATCGTCGAGGCTCTGTCGAAGCCGTTCAGACTCGGACGTCACCGCGTGACGGTGGGGGTCAGCATCGGCGTCGTGGTGACGCCGCGCGATGGCGTCGAGCCTGCCGAGTTGATCCGCAACGCCGATCTGGCGCTGTATCGCTCGAAGGCCGATGGCGGCCAGCGGCACCGCCAATTCGACCACGCCATGTTCGGCGAAATGACGCGGCGGCGCACGCTCGAAGCCAATCTGCGCGAAGCGATCCGCTTCGATGAGATGCACATCGCCTATCAGCCGATCGTCGATCTCGCGACGCTGGAAACCCTCGGGTACGAGGCGCTGCTGCGCTGGACGCATCCGAAACTCGGCCCCATCGGGCCAACCGAATTCATCCGCATCGCGGAGGAGACGGGCCTCATCATTTCGATTGGCGAGTGGGTGCTGCGCGAGACCTGCATGTGGATCGCCCGCATGCCGGAGAGCGCGAATGTCTCGGTCAACGTGTCGGCCATCCAGTTTCGCGGAGGCGGGCTCGCCGGGCGCGTGCTGAGCGCCATCGCGGCCGCCGGCATTTCTCCGTCGCGGCTGACCCTGGAGATTACCGAGACAACGCTGCTCGCCGATGATCCCGCCGCGATCCTGACGCTGCGCGAACTACGACGCCTCGGCGTGCGCATCGCGCTCGACGATTTCGGCACGGGCTTCTCGTCCCTGACCTATCTGCAGCGCTTTCCGTTCGACTCGATCAAGATCGACCGCAGCTTCACGGCGCGCATCGACAGCGATCCGGTCAATGCCGCGGCCGTGCGGGCGATCATCGCGCTGGCGCGCGATCTTGGCATCGCGGTGGTGGCGGAAGGCGTCGAGACGATCGAGGAAGCGCGCGCTCTGCAGGATCTTGGCTGCCGCTCGGCGCAGGGCTTCTTGTTTTCTCAGCCGCGTCGGGGCGAGTGCTTCGCGCCAGCCGATGTTTCGCCCGCCGCCGAAGTCACGGACCTGCCGAAGCAAAGCCGGTCGGCGCGCCGCCGTCGCACCGCGAAGAAGCTTCGCGCCTGCGCCTGACGGTCAGCCGCGCGGCGTCAGGGCGTCGAGGGCTTTCTTCAATTCGATGAGATCGCGCCAGACAAGCCGCTTGTGGGCAGGCTGGCGCAGCAGATAGGCCGGATGCAGCGTCGCGATGGCGCGGATCGTCCGATGCCCCTGCGGGCTTTCGATCGGATATTCCACCCAGCGCCCGCGCGTCTTCATGATGCCGTCGCGCACCCCGAGCAGCGTCTGCGCGGCGCTCGCGCCCAGACACACCAGAATGTCGGGATTGCCGAGGGCGATCTGGCGCTGCACGAACGGCAGGCAGATCGCCGTCTCCTGCGGCGTCGGCGTGCGATTGCCGGGCGGCCGCCACGGAATGACGTTGGCGATATAGGCGCCTGTCCGGTCGAGGCCGATCGCGGCCAGCATGCGGTCGAGCAATTGCCCGGCGCGGCCGACGAACGGGACGCCCTGCTTGTCCTCGTCGCCGCCGGGCGCTTCGCCGACGAAAATCACCCGCGCCTGCGGATTTCCATCGGCGAACACGAGACGGCTGGCGGTGCGCTTCAGGGCGCAGCCGTCGAAGGCGTCGAGCGCGGCGCGCAATTCGTCGAGGTTCTGGGCGGCGGCGGCGCGCTCGCGGGCGGTGAGGGCCGCCTGATCTGGCGGCGGCGGGGGAGCGGCGACGGGCGCCGTCAGCGGCGGCTTGCGACCGGCCGGCGCGTCTGCAGCGGCCGGCTGGGCCGCACGCGACGGGGCTTGTGCGCCCTTGCGGGCGGCGGCGGCCGCGGCGCTTTCAGCGAAGCGATCGTGGGCAGCATCGTCGATCGCCAGATCGACGCCCATGTCGACATACCAGCGCAGCAGGCTGGAAAGTTCCGCCTCGCTGTAGGCGTCAAGCGGGGTCTGGCCGTCCTCGAGCATGCTTGTCTCTAGCATCTCCCCGACGCTTGTGCGATTCCGGCATGGAACGTGAAACATTGCGGGGTTGGGTAAGATAGTTTATATGTAAACTATCTTCAGGCGACGGAGACGATGATGACGAGCCCGGACGAATCCAGCACGCCCCTGCCGGAGCGCGAGGGCATGGACTACGACGTGGTCGTGGTCGGGGCGGGCCCGGCCGGCCTCGCGGCGGCGATCCGGCTGAAGCAGATTGCGCCCGAAGCGACGGTCGTGGTCGTCGAAAAAGGTTCCGAGGTCGGGGCGCACATCCTGTCGGGCGCGGTGATCGACCCCATCGGCCTCGACCGGCTGATCCCCGGCTGGCGCGAGGAGGCCGACCGTCCGCTGACCACCCAGGTAAGCGACGACCGCTTCTACATGCTGGGTCATTCGGGCGGAATCCGCCTGCCGAATTTCCTGATGCCGCCGCTGATGAACAACCACGGCAATTTCATCGGCTCGCTGGCCAACGTCACCCGCTGGCTCGGCCAGAAAGCGGAAGCGCTCGGCGTCGAAATCTATCCGGGCTTCGCGGCGGCCGAAGTTCTTTATGGCGACAAGGGCGAGGTGCGCGGAATCGCCACCGGCGACATGGGCGTAGGCAAGACCGGCGAGATCAAGGACAGCTTTACGCGCGGTATGGAATTGCGCGGCAGGTACACGCTGTTCGCCGAGGGCGCGCGGGGCTCGCTCACCAAGCAATTACTGGCGAAATACGGCCTGTCGGAAGGCCGCGATCCGCAGAAGTTCGGCATCGGCCTGAAGGAATTGTGGCAGATCGACCCGTCTAAACATAGGCCGGGCCTCGTGCAGCATTCGTTCGGCTGGCCGCTCGACGCCTCCACGGGCGGCGGGTCGTTCCTGTATCACTTCGAGGACGGGCTCGTGTCGGTCGGCTTCGTGGTGCATCTGAACTACCAGAACCCGACGCTGTCGCCGTTCGACGAATTCCAGCGGTTCAAGACGCATCCGATGATCGCCCCGACGTTCGAGGGCGGCAAACGCATCGCGTATGGCGCGCGGGCGCTGACGGAAGGCGGCTGGCTATCCGTGCCGAAGCTGGCGTTTCCGGGCGGCGCACTGGTCGGCTGCGCGGCGGGCTTCGTCAACGTGCCGCGCATCAAGGGGTCGCACAACGCGATCCTGTCCGGCATTCTGGCGGCCGACCATGTGGCGCAGGCGCTGGCGGCGGGCCGCGAGAATGACGAGTTGACGTCTTACGAAGACGCATGGCGCGCGTCGGACATTGGGCGCGACCTCAAGCGCGTGCGCAACGTCAAGCCGCTGTGGTCGAAGTTCGGCACGTATCTGGGCGTCGCGCTCGGCGGGCTCGACATGTGGACGAACCAGTTGTTCGGCTTCTCGCTGTTCGGCACGCTGTCGCACGGCAAGCCCGACTACGCCTCGCTGAAACCGCTGTCGCAGGTGACGCCGATCACGTATCCGCGCCCGGATGGCAAACTGACGTTCGACAAACCGTCGTCGGTGTTCCTGTCGAGCACCAACCACGAGGAAGACCAGCCTGTTCATCTCCGCCTGCGAGATCCGTCGATCCCCATTCGGGTCAATCTGCCCGAATACGGCGAACCGGCGCGGCTCTATTGTCCGGCGGGCGTGTACGAAGTGGTGTACGGCGACGACGTGAAGAAGACCGATCCGCGCTTCGTCATCAACGCGCAGAACTGCGTCCACTGCAAGACGTGCGACATCAAGGACCCGGCGCAGAACATCGACTGGGTCACGCCCGAGGGCGGCGGCGGGCCGAATTATCCGAACATGTAACAGCGCGCACCCTTCTCCCGCGCGCGGGAGAAGGTGGCAGGCAAAGCCTGACGGATGAGGGACGCGCCGCGACAATCGACTCGAAAGCGCCCTACCGCCGCAGGCCCTCATCCGACCCTCGCTGACGCGAGGGCCACCTTCTCCCGTCACGACGGGAGAAGGATGCGCGGCTCACAAATCCAGCTTCGTCTGCTGATCCGGCTTTTCCAGCTTGGCCTTGCGAAACACCGAATTGTCCTGCCACGGCATCTGGATGGGGTTCTGAGGCTGGAAGAGTTGCTCCACCGTGACGATCTGTATTTTCGGGAACGGCGTCTTCCATTGCACGTCGCCGGGCGGCTTGT
>CANJEY010000309.1 GCA_947472615.1 Beijerinckiaceae bacterium | reverse complement strand
CTCGATCGAATAGATGTCATGATGCGGCGGCGGAGAAATGAGGCCAACGCCCGGGGTCGAGTGGCGCACCTTGGCAATCGTCGCATCGACCTTGTGGCCGGGCAGCTGGCCGCCTTCGCCGGGCTTGGCACCCTGCGCCATCTTGATCTGCATCATGTCGGAATTGACGAGATATTCGGTCGTCACCCCGAAGCGTCCCGACGCTACCTGCTTGATGGCGGAGCGCATGGAATCGCCGTTCGCCATCGGCTTGAAGCGATCGGATTCCTCGCCGCCCTCGCCGGTGTTGGACTTGCCGCCGATGCGGTTCATCGCAATCGCGAGCGTCGTATGCGCCTCGCGCGAGATCGACCCATAGGACATGGCGCCCGTCGCGAAGCGCTTGACGATATCGACGGCCGACTCGACTTCCTCGACCGGAATCGGCGTGCGGCCGTCTTCCTCGGCGCTCTTGATGCGGAACAGACCGCGGATCGTCAGGAACCGCTCGTCCTGCTCGTTGAGCAGCTTGGCGTAAGCCTTGTACTTGTCCTGCGCGTTGCCGCGCACCGCGTGCTGCAGCAGCGACACCGACTGGGCCGACCACGCGTGCGCCTCGCCGCGCACGCGGTAGGCGTATTCGCCGCCGACGGCCAGCATCGAACGATAGACCGGCGAGTCGCCGAACGCGTCGCGATGACGGCTGACGGTCTCGGCTGAAACCTCCACCAGACCCACGCCGCCGATGCGCGACGCGGTGCCGGTGAAATACTTCCGCACGAACTCGTCCGACAGGCCGATCGCGTCGAAGATCTGCGCGCCGCAATAGGACTGGTAGGTCGAGATGCCCATCTTGGACATGACCTTCAGGAGTCCCTTGTCCACCGACTTGATGAAGCGCTTCACGGCCTCATAGGCGTCGACTTCTTCGGGGAATTCCTCCGCCATGCCGGCGAGCGTCTCGAACGCCAGATAGGGGTTGATGGCTTCCGCCCCATAGCCCGCCAGACACGCGAAGTGATGCACCTCGCGCGCTTCGCCCGTCTCGACCACGAGTCCGACGGACGTGCGCAGGCCCTTGCGGATCAGGTGATGATGCACGGCCGCCGTCGACAGCAGCGCCGGGATCGGAATGCGGTCCGGTCCGGCCAGTCGATCTGACAGAATGATGATGTTGTAGCCGCCGTTCACCGCCTGCTCGGCGCGCTCGCACAGGCGCTGGAGCATCGACTCCATCGCTTCCGCGCCGCGCTCGGACGCATAGGTCATGTCGAGCGTCTTGGTGTCGAAGGAATCCTCGAAATGGCCGATGTTGCGGATCTTCTCAAGATCCTCGTTGGTCAGGATCGGCTGGCGCACCTCGAGACGCTTGCGCTTCGAGTTGCCTTCGAGATCGAAGATGTTCGGACGCGGGCCGATGAACGACACGAGGCTCATCACGAGCTGTTCGCGGATCGGGTCGATCGGCGGGTTCGTCACCTGCGCGAAGTTCTGCTTGAAATATGTGTAGAGCAGCTTCGACTGGTTCGACAGCGCCGAGATCGGCGTGTCGGTGCCCATTGATCCCGTTGCTTCCTCGCCGGTGATCGCCATCGGGGCCATCAGGATCGCGATGTCTTCCTGCGTGTAGCCGAAGCATTGCTGACGATCGAGCAACGACACGTCGGTGCGCGACGAGCGCGGCTCGACGGGCTTCAGGTCTTCGAGCACGATCTGCGTGCGCTCCAGCCATTCCGCATAGGGATGCGAGGCCGCGAGCTGCGCCTTCATCTCATCATCGGAAACGATGCGGCCCTGTTCGAGATCGACGAGCAGCATCTTGCCCGGCTGCAGGCGCCACTTGGTGATGATCTTGTCTTCGGGGATCGGCAGCACGCCAACTTCCGACGCCATCACCACGAGGCCGTCCTCGGTGACGACGTAACGCGCTGGCCGCAACCCGTTGCGGTCGAGCGTCGCGCCGATCTGGCGGCCGTCGGTGAACGCCATCGCGGCGGGGCCGTCCCACGGCTCCATCAGGGCGGCGTGGTATTCGTAGAAGGCGCGGCGATCCTCGCCCATCAGCGGATTGCCCGCCCAGGCCTCGGGGATCAGCATCATCGCCGCATGCGCGAGCGAATAGCCGCCCTGCACGAGGAATTCGAGCGCGTTGTCGAAACACGCCGTATCCGACTGGCCTTCATACGAGATCGGCCACAGCTTCTCGATGTCCTTGCCGAACAGGTCGGAGGACACGGACGCCTGCCGCGCAGCCATCCAGTTGACGTTGCCGCGCAGCGTGTTGATTTCGCCGTTGTGGGCCACCATCCGGTAGGGATGCGCCAGCGACCAGGTCGGGAACGTGTTGGTCGAGAAGCGCTGATGCACCAGCGCCAGCGCCGTCTCCAGCCGCGCGTCGCGCAGATCGTCGAAATAATCGCCGAGCTGGGTCGCCAGCAGCATGCCCTTGTAGACGAGCGTGCGCGACGACATCGAGACGATGTAGAAGCCCTTGGTGCGCGCGTCGTTGAGGTTGAACACGCGGTTCGAAATCACCTTGCGCAGGATGAACAGGCGACGTTCGAACGCGTCCTGATCGGCGACGCCGGCGCCGCGGCCGATGAACACCTGACGATGCGTCGGCTCGGTCGGCTTCACGGTTTCGCCGAGGCCCGAGGAATCGACAGGGACGTCGCGCCAGCCTAGGAAACGCTGGCCCTCTTCGACGATCACCTTCTCGATGATGTCCTCGATGATGCGGCGGCCTTCGGCGTCGCGTGGCAGGAACAGAGCGCCGACCGAATAATAACCAGCCTCCGGCAGCTCGAAGCCAAGGCGCTTTGACTCCGACACGAAGAACCCGTGCGGGATCTGGATCAGCATGCCGCAGCCGTCGCCCGCCTTCGGGTCCGCCCCGACGGCGCCGCGATGATCGAGGTTGAGCAGGATTTCGAGGCCCTTCTCGATGATGCCGTGCGACTTGCGGTTCTTCAGATCGGCGACGAAGCCGACGCCGCAGGCGTCGCGCTCGTAAGCCGGGTCATAGAGGCCCTGCGCGGCCGGGAAGGACGGATCGTGCTGAATGGCGGACATGGGGATAATTCCGGAACTGAAAGCGTCGTGGGTGGAAGCGGAGGCGTGGTCGCGTTTGGACGCCGTGCGTTTGGGCTGATCGCCCGCGCATTCGTCGTCAAAGCCGTTTGCGAACCCACTCATCTCCCGCTCCCGCCAGGCGCTTACTCCATCGATGCTCGCAAGATTCGTTCCGCCACGACCTGCCGGGCAGAACCCGCCCCGGAAGCCGCAGGGCTCCCGCCAGATCATCGAAGTTATCGAAGAACATCAGCCACCGCCACAAAATGGTCAGCAACGCTGTCCTATCTGTGGCGCGCGACATTGCCAGATTTGATCCCTGCGCACAAGGCGGCGCAAGGCAAAGTTTCAACTGCTCCGGCGATCTGCTCCGGAACGGAGCCGTTACGCAGGACGCGTCTCAAGCGCCCTTGGATTGCGCACCCGCGCGGGCGTTCCGGCCAGATATTTCAGGATGTTGTCGACGGTGTCGCCGTAGAAGGCGCGGAACGAATCCTCCACCACGTAACCCAGATGCGGCGTCAGCACCGCATTGTCGAGGGCGTAAAGCGGATGATCCTTGCCCATCGGCTCCTGATGATAGACGTCGAGGCCCGCGCCCGCGATACGCTTCTCGCGCAGGGCGTCCACGATCGCCTGCTCGTCCGCCAGCGGGCCGCGGGCGGTGTTGATCAGATAGGCGCGCTTCTTCATCAGCCCGATCTCGCGCCGGCCGACGATGCCCCGCGTGCGCTCGCTCAGCACCAGATGAATGGTGATGAAATCGGCAGAGCTGAACAATTCATCCTTCTCGACCCGGCGCGCCCCGGCGGCTGCGGCGCGCTCATCGGTGAGGTTGGGGCTCCAGGCGATGACGTTCATGCCGAACGCCTTGCCGATGCCGGCGACGATCTTGCCGATCTTGCCCAGCCCCACGATGCCGAGCGTCTTGCCCGACAGAGTCACTCCGACGCCCGACTGCCACAGACCCTGACGGATGCCGCGATCCTCATGCGGAATGCGGCGGGCGACCGACAGCATGAGGCCGAACGCCAGTTCGGGCGTGCCCTGATGGCCGCCGCGCCGCTCTTCGCTGCCACAGACGATGATGCCGCAATCGGCTGCCGCCTCATGGTCGAGCGTCCGGTGCAGAGAGCCGGTGGTGCAGATCAGCTTCAGATTAGGCAGCTTTTCCAGCAGTTCGCGCGGGAAGGCCGTGCGCTCCCGCAGGGTGGAGATAATCTCATACGGAGCCAGCGTGGTGGCCGCATCGGCCACATCACGGAACGGCCGATCGATGACGTCCACCTCGCAATGCGGGCGAACGGCCGACCAGTCGGCCATGTCCTGCGCGACATTCATATAATCGTCGATGATCGCCAGTTTACGCATGCAACACCCCTCCCGCGACGCCGCCGCCGTTCGGAGTGGCGACCACTTTCCGCATACCAGATCGGGCAACGGTGGACCAACCTGAAGCGGGGCTTTCGATTGCGCCGCCCAACCCGTTCGCAACGCGGACACGCCGTGATACGGATCGTAGGTTATGCGGTCTGCTCATTCCACAGCGCCTCTCGTCCGGCCGGACGCCGTCGCCCTGCCGGGCCCGGTCGAGTCGGGCCTGAACGCGACTGTCGCGGCGGTTTCGGCGACACAGGCGATCTCCACGCTGCGGATTCAGCGCGACCGAACGTTCGCCCCGATCCTCGTCGGTTCGGCGCTGGTCCACATGGCCGTGGGACTTTTTCTGATCCAGCACGACGACACCATCGCCGAGGAGCCAGCGTTCGGGGCGATCCCGGTGGAACTCGTGACGCTCCCGGCCGACGACGCTCCGCCGCAAACCGAACAGATCGCGGCCGACGCGCCATCTCCGCCGGAACCGGAGATCCCCACGCCGCCGTCGGAACCGATCGTGGCGGAAACGACGGTGTCCAGCCCGCTGCCACTGCCGGCTCCGGTCGAACCGCCGCCGCCCGAACCTCCCGCTCAGCAGACGGCGAACGTTTCGCCCCCGCCGCCGGATCTCGCCCTCGCGGTGCCGGAACCCACGTCCATCGCGCCCGAACCGCCGCCCCCTGCGCCGGTCCCGGAAACGCGGCCTGTGGCGGAGCCCGCCCGCGTCGTCCCTGTACAACCGCCGCAACGGGCGGAACGCGCGCCGGTCAAACCAACGCTCCCGCAGCCGCGCCGGCAGGCTGAAAAGCCTCCCGTCCGTCAGGCGGCGGTCCGGGCGACGCACAGCGAGGCGGCGACCATTCCCGAAGCCCGCCGTCCCATGCCGGCCGGGGCGTCGACAGCCGACATCGCCGCTTATCGCTCCTCCATTCTGGGCAGCATCGCGGCGAACAAGCGCTATCCGGAATCGGCTCGCGCGCGGGGCGCCAGCGGCCAGCCGGTCGTGGCGTTCCGGGTGGATGGCGCCGGGCGGGTTGGCGGCGTGGCCTT
>CANJEY010000308.1 GCA_947472615.1 Beijerinckiaceae bacterium | reverse complement strand
ATCCTGCACGCCGGACCAGACGATGTAGGACTTCGGCGAGAAGATCGACACCGGCACGGTCGTGTTGTTGACCAGATGCAGAACCGCGATCGTCACGATGAAGGCAAGGTAGAACCAGTTCGCCACGTAGATGTGCGGCTCGGTGCGCTTCCAGATCGTGGTCAGGAAGACCAGCAGGTACACGACCCACACGACCGTCAGCCACAGATCGGCGTACCATTCCGGTTCGGCGTATTCCTTGCCCTGCGTGATGCCGAGCAGATAACCGGTGCCGGCGATGACGATGAACAAATTGTAGCCCAGCACCACGAACCACGGCGCCAGATCGCCTGCCAGACGCGCCCGGCAGGTGCGCTGGACCACATAGAACGAGGTCGCCAGCAACACGTTGCCGCCGAATGCGAAGATCACCGCGGACGTGTGCTGCGGCCGCAACCGGCCGAAGGAGATCCATGGCAGATCGAAATTGAGCGCCGGAAACGCCAGTTGCAGGGCGATGATCAGACCGACCAGAAAGCCCGCCACGCCCCAGAACAGCGAGATCAGGGTGGAGAACTTGATCGGCCCATAATTGTAGTTTGGTTTACCGTCTATGAATTGCGGCGCGGCTTCCGCCGGCCGGTTCATGTAGCGATTGCCGATGGCGAAGACGGTCGCCAGGCTCGCAGCCGCGAATACATATGCGTGGAACGCATAGGCCGGCGTATGGGCCTTGGCGGCGATCAAAATCGATAAAAACGTCATCAGAAATGCGATCAGACCGAGCCCCAGCTCGCCGATCGTCATTGATTTGCCGGCGCTTCCCGGCAGGTTTGTTGCTTGAGCCATGTCAAATCGCCCCGGTTTCGGCGGACAGGCGCGCGATTCGGCACTCGAACCACGCTTCGCCTACGGGATCGACCTTCGCGACTGCAGCAAAGGAGGTCATTGATTCATGTCAATCGACGGCTCATCCCTCCGTCGCAGCCGAGCTCGGAAACACGCCGGCAAACCGTATTTTAATGTTCGCCCTCCATGATGCCTGCACCGGACAAGAGCCGCCTCAAGGCTCGCCGGCTATTCAAATGTACACAGGAGCGGGCAGTGAACGGCACCATTCGAAATCTTCTTGAGCAGCACGGCCGCCTTCCGGTCACGGTTTCTTCCCTCGCCGACGACCAGGATCTCTACGCCGCGGGCCTCACGTCTTTTGCCGCCGTCCAGCTCATGCTCGGCCTCGAGGAAGCCTTCGACGTCGAATTCCCGGAGCGAATGCTGAACCGCAAGTCCTTCGCCAGCATCAACGCCATCGCGGCCTGTCTGTCGGAGATCGCTCCCCAGAAGGCCGTCGCCTGATGACCCGCAACACGTCGCTGCTTGACCGGGCGGCGGAAGCCGCGTCGGTCGCCTCCCGGTATTGCGACGAAGTCGATCGGGATTCACGCTTCCCCACGGAATCCATGCAGGCGCTCAAGGACGCCCGCCTCATGGGGATCATGATCCCCCGCGAACTCGGCGGCGAATCCGCCAACCTTCGCGACATCGCAGACGTCTGCGCGCTGCTTGGGCAGAATTGCTCGTCGACCGCGATGGTCTACGCCATGCACCAGATCAAGGCATCGAGCCTCGTCTCGCATGGCGCCGATGACGCCTGGCACCGCGCCTTCATGGCCTGCGTCGCCTCCGAACAATTGCTGCTCGGCTCCGCCACCACCGAAGGCGGCGGAATCGGCGGCGACCTCGGCGTCTCGAACTGCGCCATCGAACGCGACGGCGAAGAGTTCAACCTGCGCAAGGACGCCAGCGTCATTTCCTACGGCAAGCAGTGCGACGCCATTCTGGTGACCGCGCGCCGCGCCCCCGACGCGCCGCCTTCCGATCAGGTCATGGCGACCGTGCTGAAGAGCCAGTACACGCTCGAACAGACCTCGACGTGGAACACGCTCGGGATGCGCGGCACCTGCAGCGACGGGTTCATCCTGAACGCCCGCGCGCCGGTCGAGCAGATCTTTCCGCAGCCCTTCGCCGAAATCGCCGCGCGCTCGATGCTGGCGACGGCGCATCTCCTTTGGGGCGCGCTGTGGTATGGCATCGCCGCCAACGCAGTTGCGCGCGCGCAGGCCTATGTGCGCGCCGATGCCCGCAAGAAGCCAGGCGTGACGCCGATCGGCGCCGTGCGCGTCGCCGAAGCCGCCAACATGCTGCAATTGATGCGCTCCAGCATCAACGCCGGCATCGACAAGTTCGAGCGGGCGCAGCGCGCCAATGAAGAACTCAATTCGATGTCGTTCGCGATCGACATGTGCAACCTGAAGATCGGCACGTCGCGCCTGCTGACCGACATCGTCAACCAGTCGATGATGGTCTGCGGCATCTACGGTTACAAAAACGACACGCCGTTCAGCCTCGGCCGTCACATGCGCGACGCGATGTCGGCGCCTTTGATGATCAATAACGACCGCATCTTCGGCAACACGTCGAACATGCTGTTGGTGCATCGCCTCGATCAGCGACTGGTGGGGTGACGCATGTGCCAGAATTGTGATTTCAGGACGGGCCTGTTCAAGAACCGCATCCTGATCGAAACCGGCGTCGATGGCCTCTATGGCCGCAGCGGCGTCTTCGAGGACGTGATTCAGCGCTTCGACAATCTGATCACGTCCTTCGGCGGCGTTGACAAGGCGGAAGTCGTGCGCTTCCCGCCGGGCATGAATCGCGCCCTGTTCGAGAAGAGCGGCTACCTGAAGAGCTTCCCCAATCTCGCCGGCACGATTCACGCCTTCAACGGTAACGACAAGGATCATGCTGCGCTGATCGACAAGCTGCAGGCGGGCGAAGACTGGACGCTCGGGCAGGAAGCGACCGACGTCGTACTCGCGCCCGCCGCCTGCTATCCGCTCTACCCGACGGTGGCGCAGCTCGGCGCGCTGCCGGAAGGCGGGCGACTGTATGATCTGCAGTCCTACTGCTTCCGTCGCGAGCCGTCGAAAGATCCGGCCCGTCAGCAGTTCTTCCGCATGCGCGAATACGTGCGCATCGGGTCGCCCGAACAGGTCACCGACTTCCGTCAGACCTGGCTCGACCGCGGCAACGAACTGATTGGCAAGCTTGGCGTGCCATTCCATCTCGATGTTGCGAACGACCCGTTCTTCGGCCGCGCCGGCCGCATGCTGGCGAACAACCAGCGCGACCAGCGTCTGAAGTTCGAACTGCTCGTGCCGATCGAGAGCGAGGAGAAGCCCACGGCTTGTCTGAGCTTCAACTACCATCAGGACCATTTCGGCACGCTCTGGGGCATCGCTCAACACGACGGCGAAGTCGCCCACACGGCCTGTGTCGGGTTCGGCATGGAACGCGTCGCTCTGGCGCTCTTCAAACATCACGGGTTCGACGTCGACAAATGGCCCTCCCCCGTCAGAAAAGCCCTCTGGGGCTGAACAACGACATCGTCATTCCCGGTCTGTCGCCCGCGGGCTTCAGGGCTCATGCCCTGCATGACCCCGCGCGCGACTGGCCGGAGACGAATTGCTACGTCGATCTGTGGATCGAGGTTCTGCACGCGCTCGGACGTGAGCCGCTGGCCGGCCTCGGCTTCACGGTCGCGCAGGATTTCGAAGGCGATCATTTCACCTTCTTCAAGTTCCCGCTCGAGGACATCGCCAGCCTTTATGGCTGCGAGGTCCAGGAGCTGGCGATCTACGACAGCGTCGAAAGCCACGCGCTCGAACAGATCGCACGCGGCCGCATGGCGCTCGTCGAGGTCGACGCCTTCTATCTGCCCGACACGCGCGGTGTGTCGTATAGCCTCGAACATTCGAAGACCACGATCGCCATCAACCGCCTCGATCCGGCGGCGCGGCGTCTCGACTATTTTCACAACGCCGCCTTCTTTTCGCTCGACGGCGAGGATTTCGACGGCGTCTTCCAGCGCGGCGGCCATCCGTCGCGACGGCCAGACTCGCTGTTTCCCTATGTGGAATTCGTCAAGATCGGCGATGCGCCTCAAACGCCGCTGCGCGAAATGGCAGTCGATCTCCTGCGCAAGAATCTTGCGCGCGCGCCGACCGACAATCCGGTGCGGGTTTTTGCGCAACGCATCGGCGACGACATTCACTGGCTCATCCAGCGCGATCCGTCGTTCTTCCACAAATATGCATTCAACACGCTGCGTCAGCTCGGCGCCAATTTCGAACTGCTCGCGAGCCATCTCGACTGGCTTTCGTCGCAGGGTGAAGATGGCCTGAGCGAAGCGCGCGACACCGCGCGCGCCATTTCATCGGGGGCCAAGACGATGCAGTTTCAGCTGGCGCGCGCCATCAACCGCAAGCGCACGGATGGACTACCGGCCATGCTCGACGGCATCGCGGCCGCATGGGATCAGACGCTTGGCGCGCTACGCGCGCGCTACGTCTGATGCGATGACCGATGGCGCGCATACCTGACGACGCAGCGCCATCGAGACGCTATCTGACTCAAGACTGGACGCTCGCGACCAGCGCGCCCGACGCCTTCGCTAGCCCATCTGAAATTCCCGCCGATCATCCGTCGCGCGCCGCCATCGTTCCAGGCACGGTCGCGGCGACGCTACGCCAGCATGGGCAATTCGACCGCGACGCCCCGGAGCCGCTCGAAGATCGCGATCACTGGTATCGCGCACCGATCGAGGGACGCGGACGCGAGACGCTTCGCTTCGCGGGCCTTGCGACGATCGCGGATATTTTCCTCGACAATGAAAAGATCGCAACGTCGTCGAGCATGTTTGTCGAAACGGATGTCGCGGTCGATCTGAACGGTCGCCACGAACTCGCGATCTGTTTCCGCGCGCTGGGTCCGCTGCTGGCGCTGCCGGGCAAGCGCGCGCGCTGGCGGCCCCGCATGGTGACGCCCGCGACGCTGCGCGCGTTCAGAACGACGTTCTTCGGCCACATGCCGGGCTGGTGTCCGCCCGTTCACGCCGTAGGCCCCTGGCGGCAGATCGCACGCGAGCCTGTCAACAAGCCTCTTCGCACGCTCGATTTACGCAGCTCATATGATGGCGCGAATGGCGTCCTGGATATTAGCATCGAACATGCGGGCGACGGTCCGCTCGCCGTCGAATGCGCGGGCGTCCGTGCAACGCTCGAACAAAATGCCGAAGGCGTTTTCGCCGGGCGTCTGACTATCCCGAACATCGCCCCATGGTGGCCGCACACGCATGGCGAGCCTGCGCTGCATGATGTTTTCCTGACCGCGGACGGCGAGAGATGGCGCATCGGCCGCACCGGCTTTCGCAACATTGAGATCGACCTCGACGTTGACGGAAAGGGCTTCGGCCTGCGCGTCAACGGCGTTCCGGTCTTCTGTCGCGGCGCGGTGTGGACGACGCCGGACGTAACGGCCCTGCCCTGCGCGCGCGACGCTTATGAGCCGTGGCTCCGCCTCGCGCTCGACGCCAACATGAACATGCTGCGCGTCGGCGGCACGATGGTCTATGAAGGCGACGCCTTCTACCAATTGTGCGACGAACTCGGCATT
>CANJEY010000307.1 GCA_947472615.1 Beijerinckiaceae bacterium | reverse complement strand
GAGCGCACGACGCCGACAAAGCCCGCCGGGATGCGGGTGATCGACGTATCGAGCGGCGACGGTTCCGTGCGGCGGCCGTTGATATCGTAGATGTCATCGGCGGCGCTGGTGATATCGCGGCCGTTCGGCTGGTAGCCGATGCGGACTTCAAACAGCGCCGTGTTCAGCGGATAGGTGCCGGGCTTCAGCACGCTGAGTTGCAGGCCCTTCTGGCCCCCGTGCGTCAGAAAATGTTCGCCGTCGAGGTATTTGGCCGCATCAGCCTCGGGCCATGCGTCGGCCATCACCTGCCCGGCTTCCAGCGGCTGTCCGTCGCGGGCCACGATGCGTCCGTAGAAAGCGTTCGGCACGACCACGACGGGACGCATCTGGATCGTGTTGACGACGTTGAAGAACGGCGAAATGCGGAACGTGCCGGGCGGAATGATCTGCGCCTGATAGCCGGTCTCGCCGTCGGTAGCGATGAACTTGCCGTCCGGGAGGCTCTTGAAACCATAGACCTTGCGGACGATGCCGACCTGATCGGCCGGCACGCTTATGATGCTGGTCTGCAATACCGACAACAGCGCGCCGAGCGCCATCAGGCCACGAACGCCCCATTGACCGGCAGGCGACGCCAGGGCCGGCGAGCGACCCGCGAGCGCGACTGGCAGAAAGAACGCCCCGAGGATGAAGACGAATGCGGCAATCACTGAAGACATGGAGCCTCCTGCTGCAGAGCAGCCGTGGACTGCGCGAAATGTAGCAGTGAGTCGCTAAGCGAGCGTGACCATGAAGCGTCGCGTGCGCGCGATCATGGTGAACAGAGTTTTAACCCGAAGGCCCTAATTTCGCCTGTCAGGACGGTCATTGAGGCCGTCGCATCCGGCGATCGCGCCGCTATCCAACGGAGGGCAAATGCTCTCGATCTTGCGCCACGGCAGCAGGGACGATCGACGGCGCGAGCCGATCGGGCGACACGCGCCGGTCAATTCCTTCAGCCAGATCGTGCGGGCGCTCTTGGTGTTCGGCTGCGTCACGCTGGCGATCCTCGCGTCCGGCCTACGCACAGCCCGCGCCGCCGGTGCGCCTTCCAACGCCGAATTCGCCGCGTTCGTCGAACGGCTCTGGCCGCTGGCGCAAGCGCGCGGCGTATCGCGCCAGACGTTTGACGCGGCCTTCAACGGCGTGACGCCAAGCCCGACGATCCTCGGCCACACCAGGAAGCAGGCGGAGTTCGTCAAGCCGATCTGGGATTATCTGGCCGGGGCCGTCTCCACCGCCCGCACCGAACGCGGGCGCGCTCGCGCCGCCGAATTTTCCGCCGTGCTGTCGCAGATCGAAAGCCGCTATGGCGTCGATCCCTATGTGGTGATGGCGGTCTGGGGCATGGAGTCGAATTTCGGCTCGTTCACCGGCGGCGAAAACGTGATCCGCGCGCTGGCGACGCTGGCCTTCGCACGCTATCGCGGCGACTTCTTCCGCGACGAATTGCTGACCGCTCTCGAAATCCTGCAGCAGGGGCACGCAACGCCCGCCAGCATGAGCGGCTCCTGGGCGGGCGCCATGGGGCAGACCCAGTTCATGCCGTCGAGCTTCTTCAAATACGCGGTCGATTTCGACGGCGACGGGCGCAAGAACATCTGGACGAGCATTCCGGACGCGCTGGCTTCGACCGCGAACTATCTGGCCGAGCACGGCTGGATCAAGGGATACACCTGGGGTTACGAGGTGACCCTGCGGCCGGGCTACGACGTTTCGCCCCACGATCCGCTGAAGTTCCGCAATTTCGCCCAATGGGCCGCAGACGGCATTCGCCGCGCCGACGGGGAACCGATGCCGGGCGGCGGCGAAGGCTCGCTGTATCTCCCGGCGGGCGCCAAGGGACCCGCCTTCCTGTTCACGCAGAATTTCCGAGTCATCAAGACCTACAACAATTCGACCTATTACGCGCTCGGCGTCGGCCTGCTGTCGGACCGCATCGCGGGCGTGCCGCCGCTGAAGGGAAGTTGGCCGAAGCAGGACAAGCGCCTGTCGATGACGCAGACACAGGACTTGCAGCGCCATCTGGCGCGGCTCGGCTTCGACGTCGGCGAGGCTGACGGGCGGATCGGCGACAAGGCGCAGACCGCGATCCGCGCCTACCAGCGCAAGGCCGGCCTCATGGCCGACGGCTATCCGACGCCTGCCCTTCTGGAGAAGATGCGAACCGCGCGCTGATGCGCTATATTGGGCGCATGGCTCGGCAGGATCGCATAGACATCGCCCCCCGGCGGTTCGCGACGGCGCTCAAGATGGCGCTCGTGGCGGCGTTCCTGTTTTTGACCGGCGGCCCCGCCGTCATCGCTCAATATGATGACAGCCCCGCGCGTTTCTGGCTGCAGGAACGCGAACGCGTGCAGCGCCAGCGCGCCAAGCCTGTCGTGGTTCAGCGCCCGACTCACCTGATCCGCCGCGCCGCGCCCCGCAAGGGATTCGCGGTGGAAATGCCGGCCGCCACGACGCCTTCGGAAGTCGATCCCGGCGCGCTGGGGCCGGACGGGCAACCCATCATCGCCGCGCCGGGCGCGACGCCGCCGACCGCCATTCCGGCTCCCGCCACCCCCGTCGTCGTCGCGAAGCCTGCCGGACCGACGTTCCACGTCGCGGTGATCGGCGATAACATCGCCCAGCTTCTGGCGCAGGGGCTGCAGGAAGCATTCAGCGACACGCCCGACATTTCGGTGCTGCGGCGCGCGCGCGAAAACACCGGCCTCGTGCGCGACGATTATTTCGACTGGCAGAAGGGCGTGCGCGACCTCCTCGCCGGCCCCGACAAGATCGGCGCCGCCGTGATGATGATCGGCAGCAACGATCGCCAGCAATTGCGCGATTCGGCCGGCAGCTATGAGCCGCGCTCACCGCGCTGGAAACAGATCTACGCAGCGCGCGTCGAAGCCATCGGCAATCTGTTCAAGGACAAGAAGATCCCGCTGGTGTGGGTCGGCATGCCGGTGATGAAGAACGAACGCCTCTCGGCGGAACTGATCGACTTCAACGAAATCTACCGCGACGCCGCAACGAAAACCGGCGCGTCCTATGTCGACATATGGGACGCCTTCACGGACGATCGCGGCCAGTTTTCGCTCTACGGGCCGGACGTGAACGGCCAGATCGTGCGGCTGCGCACCGGCGACGGCGTGCACTTCACCAAACAGGGCGCGCGCAAGCTGGCGCATTTCGCCGAGGGCGACATTCGCCACGCCTACGACGATTCACGGCCCGGCTCCGAACCGGCCGTCGCGGCGCTGGAGCAGCAATCTCCGCCGGCAGAAACGCCCGCGCCCACAACGCCTTCCGCCGCAGCGCCCACAAATGCCGGCACGACCCCGACCCTGCAACTGGGCCTGCCGGTTCGCCCCGCTGCCGGGCCGGTAGTTGTCCTGACCACGCCTGCGCTGTCGCCCGGCGGCGCGCTCGCGACGCGCCAGAAATCCACCGCCGCCAACGATGCGCAACGCTTCGTCGAGCGAGTGCTGGTGGACGGAGCGCCGCCCGATCCCCGCCCGGGCCGCGCCGACGATTTCGCCTGGCCGCGCCTCTGAGGCCTCTCAGCGCGTGACGGACGCGATCCAACCGAGATAGGCTGGATCTCCATCGGCGATATCCAGCCGAATGACTTCCGGAACCTCGTAGCTGTGCAGCAATTTGACTGCCGCATTTATGGCGTCGAAATCCGACGACTTCGCCTTGATCAGCAGCAGCAGTTCAGCATCGCGCCGGACCTTCCCGTTCCACACGTAATGGCTGGAAATCGGCATGATCTGCACGCAGGCGGCGAGCCGTTGCTCGACCAGCGCCGCCGCCACCCTGTCGGCCAGTTCGGGCGTGTCCGCCGTAGTCATCGCGACGCAATAGCCGGTGGTCATTTGTCATCCTCGCTGGCCGAGACTGGCGCGCCGGCGCGGGATGTCAACCGGGATCAGGCGGCGCGGGCGGAGCCGCCATCGCGGTCCAGCGTCGCGTCGATTTCCTCGCTGCCCAGCATCGGCCCGAAGGCCGAGCCTTCGCCGAGAGCGCAACCGGCCGACAGCGCCTGCGCGACGTCGTGGTCGGTCGCGAGACCGCTGGCGACGATCGCGCGTTTGCTTTTCACGGTGAACTCGGCCGTCTCAAGCGTGTCGATCCCGGCCGACGACAGTACGACACGGGCCACATTGAGCTCGTCCGGATAGTCGCGACCGGCCTCTTCGATGTCCTCGACGATAGCAGCGATGCGGATGCCGAGTTGAGCGATCGCCGTCAGCGCCGACATGCAGGTTTCGTCGACGCCGAGCAGCAGGGGCGCAGGCGCGCGTATCTCAAGCCGGCCGGGCGACAGTTTGGTGGACTCCAGCGCGCGCGCCAGCATCAGCACGGTGCCGGCGTCTTCGAGTTCATGCTGGGTCAGCGCTACCGACGCCATGATTCCATCCGGGAAACGCACCGCGCGGGCGCAGACTTCGCGCAGCTTCGACACTCCGATCAGACCTGCCAGGCCGGCGGAGGCCGCTGCAGGCAAGAACTCGTCTTCGGGCAGGATCGCCAGCGACGGATGACGCCAGCGCAGACTGGCGCTGCACCCGACAGGCTTGCGGGTGCGCAGATCGACCACGGGCCGCCACGCAACCTCGATCTCCTTGCGTGCAACCGCCGTGCGCAATTCCGCCTCGAAGCGCGCGTTCTCGCGGGCGCGCAGGTCGATCTCGGCCTCGAAGAAATGGTACGAGCCGAAGCCGCGCGCCTTGGCGGCCTCCAGCGCCTGTTCGGCGGCGTCCAGAATGACTTCCGCGTCTTCCATGTCGGGCGTGGCGATCGTAATGCCGGTGGTAATCGTGCATTGCGCGATCAGGCCGTTGATCATGAACGGCGGCGCCATGGATTCATTGAGTCGTTTCGACAGGAACACGAGATCTTCCGGCGTCGACACGCCGATGCGGATAATGCCGAAGAGATCGCCGCCGATGCGGCCGAGCACATCGCCATCGCGCAGACAGGTCGACAGGCGTTCGGCGATTTCCTTCATCACGTCGTCGCCATTGCGGCGTCCGAACAGATCGTTGACCAGTTTGAACCGGTCGACGTCCACCGTCAGGAACGCGAAGCTCTGTCCACGCGCCACCAGATGCGACAGCGCCTTTTCGGTTTCTTCCAGCATGCGGCGGCGGTTCGGCAGGCCGGTGAGCGTGTCGAAGCGCGACATGTGCGCGACACGCTCCTCGGCGCGGCGAGCGGCGGTGATGTCGGTGCCGAAGCCACGGTAGCCGCGGAATGCGCCGGACTCGTCGAAAATGGGCTTGGCGCTCAGTGACCACCAGCGCGGCTCGTCCTGAATGTGCACCATCACCACGTGGTCGCGAATGGGTCGGCGGTCGAGCAGCAGGCGCGCGAGTTCGGCATGGGCAACACGGGCCGAATGCGGCAGCAGATTGGCGCCCGGCGTGATCGCCTGACGCCACACGGCGCCCGACACTTCATCGACGTCGCGACCGAGCATCGACAGAAGGCGCGTCGAG
>CANJEY010000306.1 GCA_947472615.1 Beijerinckiaceae bacterium | reverse complement strand
TCGAGATCCTGCAG
The DNA here is from genome assembly GCA_947472615.1 of Beijerinckiaceae bacterium. Classification (GTDB taxonomy): domain Bacteria; phylum Pseudomonadota; class Alphaproteobacteria; order Rhizobiales; family Beijerinckiaceae; genus Terripilifer. Next base: position 5,504 of record CANJEY010000306.1, on the reverse strand, counting down.
CAATTCGTTGACCTGACGCATCGGACCCGTCTTGTCCGGCTTACCGATCGACTTGTAGAGGATCCCGTACATGCCGCTTTCGGACGCGAGCTTGCCGACCGACAAAGCATCCTGCTGGCCATAGTCGGCATGGCAATGCACATCGATCATGCCTCGCACCGCATCGACGTGCGGCGGCTTCTGGATATACGGCTTGTAGTTGCGGCGCGCGGGATACGACTTCACGGCGCGCTCGACCGTGGGCGTGGCGTTGTCGTTCGGCAGACGGCGCGGCGGCGCGAAATCGTCCATCGACGTGAACTCCCGGTTCTGTGTGAATTCGAATTTTCAGCCGGGACCCTAACCCACGACCACCTGCGGGGAAAATAGAATTTTGTCCCTCGCCTATAACTAAATAGAATATCGAAACGACCATTGCGGGACAGCGCTTTCCTGCGCATCATGGCCGCAGGTCGCCTAGACAGGGCCGGCTTTGGGCCGCGAGGTTATTCGATGGACGTGCGCCAATTGCGCAACATGCTGGCGGTTCTGGAAGACGGAAGTCTGGCGAAGGCTGCGCTGCGCGTGAACCTGTCCCAGCCCGCGCTGACCAAGAGCATCCAGCGGCTCGAAAAGCAACTCGGCGTGCGCCTGTTCGAGCGCGATCCACGCGGCATGATACCAACGCTCTACGCGTCCGGGCTCAGGAATTACGCGCAAGCGGTCTGCGCCAGCCTCCTCGAGGCAGAGCAACAGATTGAAGCTCTGCGAAGCGGCCATGAGGGCGCGATCACCATCGCAGCGCCGCCGCTCATCATGACGAGCTTCGTCCCGTCGGCGGTCGCACGGCTCTCACAGCACCGCCCCAAACTTCAGATCTCGCTCGTTTCACAGACGCGAAATCTGTATGCGGATCTGCTCGACGGCCACGTCGGTCTGGTGGTCTCGATGCTGTTCGACGAAATTCCGAAGCGCGGTCTCGTCAAGCAATGGCTGTTTGACGACAGGCTTGTGCTCGTCATGCGGCCGGACCATCCGCTGACGACGCTTTCATTTGTCGAGCCGAAAATTCTGCTGAATCAAAAATGGATTTTCGCGCGCGATGGCAACTGGGGCCAAAGCCGTTTGAGGGTCTATTTTGAACAACACGGTCTTGATCTGCCGCGATCCCGGATCGAGAGCCACGACCACGTCGTAATGAAGTCCATCATCATGGCGAGCGATCACATCGGGCTGATCGCGAAACTCGGCGTGGAGCGCGAGATTTCAACAGGCGCCTTGGCATGCATCGAAATCGACTCGCCCCTGATGGGCCGACCCATCGGCATTGTACGGCGCGAAAATGAACCCACCACGCCGGCGACCGACGACCTGATCGGGTTTCTCAAGGACGCCGCAAAGGAGCGCGGCCGGAATAGCAGGTGACGCAAGGCATGCTCAAAGATTGATGTCTCTCACCATTGTCGGCCACGATGGGATTTCTGACGTTCAGCGCATGGGCAGCGCTTTGCTCTCCAATGTCTTTCGGCCGAGCCGAAGCGTCGGCTTTCCCAGCATCTGCCGTTGAACAAATTCGCCTATACGGATCTAGACATGGCCTCGATCGACAGAAGGTATGACGCTGCAATGGTGCATGCGCTTCTCGCCGCGATGCCCCGAACCTGATCGTGTTGGGCTGAATGCCCAATAGGCTCACTCGATACTGACCGCCTTCATTCGCTCGACGACATGCGCCGGCGTCGCCATCAGATCGTCGATGATCTTCTGCAGGTCCGGCCCGTGGACCACATTTGTCACCGGCAGGCCCATTTTGGCGGCTTCGGCCTGCAGCTGCGGGTCCTGCATCGATTTGTCGAACGCAAGCCGCAGCGCCGCAACACGATCGGCGGGGGTTTCCGGCGGGGCCAGAATGGGGCGCCCGACTTCGCTCGACACGGCCAGCAGGGCGAGAACTTGCCGCTGCTCATCCGTCTGAGCGAACTCGAAAATCGTCGGGGCATTCAGACCCGGCTCGGGCTTGCGCTCCAGATTGAACAGAACCCGCATCCGGCCGCTCTCGAGCGCGCCAGGGAACGATGTCTGCACCGATGTCAGGGTCGCGAAAGTTCCGTGCACTTCGCCGCGCTCCAACGCCAGCGTGATCGCCGACTGCGAGCCATAGCCTTCCACGAGCTTGAACTTCATGCCGAGAAGGTTGCGGATGACCACCGGCATCAGGCTGACGGCGCTGCCCGCTCCAGCGCCGCCGACCAGGACCTCGCGATCGAACATTTCCTTCGCCGATCGCGCAGGCGCCTTGTCGGACACGATGCTGACGGTCGCGCCGAATTCCGGATTGCCGATCCAGTTGAAGCGCCTCGGATCGAAGCTGACGTTTCCGCCGCTCATCAGCGCATCGGATGGCACATTACGGCCGACCATGCCGATGACAGACCCGTCGCGCGGCGCGCGCTCATACATGAAGTTGGCGGCGATCAGCCCGCCCGCTCCCGGCATGTTCTGGGGCACGAATACCGGCTGTCCCGGCATATGCTTTGTCAGGTAGCGCGACAGAAGACGCGCCCAGCCGTCGTAAGCGCCGCCCGGCGCAGTATGGATGATGATACGGCCCTGTCTGCCGCGATAGAACTCATCGGCGCTCTGCGCGGACGCAACATCCGCAAGCCCCAATGACGCCAAAAGCAGGGCGAGGCGAAGTATAAACGTAGAGTGAGACGCCATGTCCAACCTCATAGTCCAGCACGCCTCTCAAACGGCAGACCTTGCCGACGCCAATTAGGCGGATTGCAGGTTTCGATAATGGCCGACTTTTGAAACCGGCGCGAAGCCTGCCCCGATCTGCCGCCACGTCCGCGCGCTGTCCTCACTCGCATACACCTCGCCATCGGTATTCCCGACGAAGAGCATGAACCCGCCGGGCCAGACCGCCATGTTCATCGCCTCGATGTTCGGGCGCGCATTGTCCGGAAGACCTTCACCACTTTCCGTCCATGTGTCGCCGCCATCCCGGCTGACCATGACGGCGGCGTTCGCATGATGCGACTTCCGCCATGTGGATGGATCTTCGTGCGAGCCCGAAAGGAAAATGGTGCGCTCATCGTCTGGCGACAGGATGATGTGATCGGGATAGCCGATTCGAAAATCGAACCCTGTCCGCTTTTCCCAAGTACGTCCCGCGTCCTTCGATCGATACAGACCCATGCCGGAGGCCATCATCAGACAATCAGGGTTGGATGGCAAAACCACAAGACGATGAATGTCGCGATACCAGCGATCGGCGGGATCGTAATAGCTGTCGAGTTCCAGCCACGTCAGGCCCCCGTCTGTGGACTTCAGCAAGGCCCCCTGCTCGATACAGGCGTAGATGAGATCGTCGTATCCGGGGACGAAGGTCAGCGATTTCGTGTGCGCGTGATGGGGCGGCGGCGGAAATGTCCATTTCTCGGTTCCCGGCACGGCGCCAATCGCTGAAAGCTCGCGCCAGTGAAGGCCCAGGTCGTCGCTGCGAAACAGCGATACGGGCTGTGTGCCCGCATACACGCGCGTGCGCCCCTGCACCAACTGCGTTTGAAGACAGAACACGTGATCAACGGCAATGCCGTGGCCCCTGTCTTCCCAATCACGGCCGTTGACGCTGAAGAAGAGTCCGCCGGAATGTGCGCCTGCAATGACGCCGCCCGGAATGGTTGCGAGCGCGCTGATGTGGCTCTCTGTCAGCGATACGCCGGCCATCCGCCACGGGCCCGACAGACTTTCGCGTTCGAGAAGCCCGACACCGTGCAGCGTTCCCACAAGGAGCCGCCGCGGAGGCTCTGACAGATGCGTTACGGTCGGACCGTTGGGAGACAGAACTGCGGTCACGCGATCGCTCCTCGTCTTGTCAGCCCCACAACCTCTTGCTGGCGATGCGGGCGCCTTCGGACAGGGCGGCGAGCTTCGCCCATGCCACGTCCGCGTGAACCTGATCGCTCGCCGCAGATGTGGCGAAACCACAATCGTTGCTTGCGAGGACATTTTCGCGACCGGCGACGCTGGCGAAACGCTCGATGCGCTGCGCCACCAGTTCCGGATGCTCGACCTGATACACGCAATGCGAAACGACGCCGGGCAAAAGCAGCTTGTGCGCCGGCAGCTTCACTTCCTTCCAGACTTCCCACTCATGTTCATGGCGGGGATTGGCGCCCTCGAACGAGTAGCCCTGCGCGTTGATCTTCAGCATCAGATCAACGTAGTGTCTCAGTTCGAGATCGTGCACACGGGGCGCAACATTGACGCTGTAGCAGGTGTGAAAACGAACCTTTTCCTCCGGAATGCCGCGCAAGGAATGATTGATAGCCTCGACGCGCACCGCAATGAACTTTCGGTTTTCCTCGACTGTCAGGTTCGGTGAACGATTATAGTGAGTGATCAGGCGGGGATCGTCGAGCTGGACCAGGAAGCCAGCGTCCACGATGGCTCGATATTCCTCGTTCAGCGCGTCCGCCAGCGCCGCGAGATATTCTTCGTCCGACGCATAATATTGATTGGGGAAATACATTTCGAGATTTGTCGGCGAGATGGCAGTGATGAAACCTTCCGTCTCGGGCGCGTTCGCCAACGCAGCGCGCAGATTATCGATGTCCTCCTGCACCTCGGCATGGCCGGTGTATTTGATCGGACCGGTGCAGGCGAGCGGCGTCATGGCCCTCGCCTTGATCTTCGCCGAGGGGCGGGCGCCGAACATCAGCCGCATCTCCCGGTAGACCTCCGGAAACGCGAGCATGTCGCGCGTCATTTCGACATGCCGGTCTGGCGTCTTCTCGGTGGGCGAAATGCCGGCGATCCGACCTCGCGCATAGGACGAAAAGCTCGACTTGCTGTGTTCACCGTCATCGATGACATCAATGCCGAGTTCGCGCTGTTTCGCCACCACGTCGGCGACCGACTTGCGGACCCGCGCCGCCAGCTGCACTCGATCGAACGGCTCTCCGCCGTCCTTGGCGCGCAGCGGTTCGACGATCTCTTCGGGGCGGGGCAGACTGCCGCAATGAGTGGTGATGATTCGGTTGGTGCTGACTTGCAAGGCGCGCTCCCTTTTTGTTGAGGCAATACAAGTTTCGATCAGCTGTCAATCATCACTCGATGGGGTTTTCGCCCATTTGCTGCCCACTGAAATTTCGAAATCGGTCCCTACTGGCGGGCGCAGTCGAAATATGCTTGGCTTGAGGAAATCGGGAGGATCCGCCGTATGGCGATCAAAGGCTGTCTGCATTTCACGATTTCAGTAACCGACGAAGCGCGAAGCGAGCGGTTTTATTGCGATGTTCTGGGCCTGGAACTTGTTCAGCGCACGTCGCTCGGCATGGTCTTTCTGAAGGCTGGCGACGACCATGTGATCCTGTGCCGGTCGAAGACGCCGATCGATCCGAATCCCGGCAATTCCATCATGGTTCATCATGCATTCCAGGTCGGCGTCGACGATTATCACGATATGCTGGGTCGGCTGCGGCGCAACAACATCCACATTCTGTTCGAAGAAGACAGGC
>CANJEY010000305.1 GCA_947472615.1 Beijerinckiaceae bacterium | reverse complement strand
GGGTGCGCTATCTTGGCTCCGCCAAGTCCGGCACGGCCGACGTCTGGCGCCAGCGCCTGACCGCCTATGCGCTGCTGCCGCTGACGATCGCCTTCGTGATCCTGATCCTGAGCCTCGTCGGCAAGGACTACAACTCAGTCCGCGCGACGCTCGGAAGCCCGCTTCCGGCCATCCTGATCCTGCTGTTCATCGGCGCCGGCGTGGTCCATATGCAGCTTGGCATGAAGGTCATCATCGAAGATTACCTTCACGCCCACGCCACCAAGATGATCGCCCTGATGGCCAACACCTTCTTTGCGGTGTGCGTCGGCGTGGCCTGCGTCTACGCGGTGCTGCGTCTGAGCTTCGTCTGACCCGATTGAACGTACGTCCGAAAGGCTGAAAGGCAGAACATGGCCAATTCGAATGGCTCCACGGCGGCCGGCAAGGCGCCGGGTTATAACGGTCAAGCTTATCCGATCATGGATCACACGTTCGACGTCGTGGTGGTTGGGGCTGGCGGCGCGGGACTTCGGGCGACCGTCGGCTGCTCGCAGGCCGGTCTCCGCACAGCTTGCATTTCCAAGGTCTTCCCGACCCGATCGCATACGGTAGCCGCCCAGGGCGGCATCTCGGCCTCGCTCGGCAATATGCATCCGGACGACTGGCGCTGGCACATGTACGACACCGTGAAGGGTTCAGACTGGCTAGGCGATCAGGACTGCATCGAATACCTCTGCCGCAATGCGCCTGCCGCCGTTTACGAACTGGAACACTGGGGCGTCCCGTTCTCGCGCACCGAGGATGGCCGCATCTACCAGCGCCCATTCGGCGGCATGACGATGGACTTCGGCAAGGGTCAGGCCCAGCGCACCTGCGCCGCCGCCGACCGCACCGGGCACGCCATCCTGCACACGCTGTACGGACAGGCGCTGCGCAACGACACCGAATTCTTCATCGAGTATTTCGCGATCGACCTCATCATGAATGAGGAAGGCCGGTGCTGTGGCGTCGTCTGCATCAAGATGGACGACGGCACCATCCATCGCTTCCGGTCGAATCTCGTGATTCTCGCGACGGGCGGCTATGGCCGGGCCTATTTCTCCGCCACGTCAGCTCACACCTGCACCGGCGACGGCAACGCGATGGCGCTGCGCGCCGGCGTTCCGCTGCAGGACATGGAATTCGTGCAGTTCCACCCGACCGGCATCTATGGTTCGGGCTGCCTGATCACCGAAGGGGCGCGCGGCGAAGGCGGTTACGTCACCAACGCCAGCGGCGAGCGTTTCATGGAGCGTTATGCGCCATCCGCGAAGGATCTGGCGTCCCGCGACGTCGTGTCGCGCGCGATGACGATCGAGATCCGCGAAGGCCGCGGCGTCGGCAAGAACAAGGACCACATCTTCCTGCATCTGGATCACCTTGATCCAGCGATCCTGCACGAGCGCCTGCCGGGGATTTCGGAAAGCGCCCGCATCTTTGCCGGCGTCGATGTGACCAAGGAGCCGATCCCGATCCTGCCGACCGTGCATTACAACATGGGCGGAATCGCCACGAATTATCACGGCGAAGTCCTGACCAAGAAGAACGGCGACCCCGACTCGGTGGTGCCGGGCCTGATGGCGCTCGGCGAAGCGGCCTGCGTCTCGGTGCATGGCGCCAATCGTCTCGGCTCCAACTCACTGATCGATCTCGTGGTGTTCGGCCGGGCCGCCGGCCTGCGCGCCGCGCAGCTCGTCACGGCCGGAGAAAAGCAGCCGGACCTGCCGAAGGATTCGGCCGATCTCGCGCTGTCGCGCCTCGACAAGTTCCGCTACGCGAAGGGCGGCACTCCGACCGCGCAGTTGCGTCACAAGATGCAGATGACGATGCAGAACAATTGCGCTGTGTTCCGCACCGGAGAAATTCTCGAGGAAGGCTCCAAGCTGATCCACGAAGTCTGGAGCGGCGTGCCGGACATCAGCATCACCGACCGTTCGCTGATCTGGAACTCGGATCTCATCGAGACGATGGAATTCGACAACCTGATCATTCAGGCGGTCGTCACCATGGATTCCGCTGTCGCCCGCACCGAAAGCCGTGGCGCGCACGCTCGCGAGGATTATCCGGATCGCGATGACACGAACTGGATGAAGCACACGCTAGCGTGGATCGATGAATCCAAGAAGGACGTCACCCTCGATTTCCGCCCCGTGCATACCTACACGATGACAAACGAAATTCAGTACATCGAGCCGAAGGCGCGCGTTTACTGAGATCCGCTGGACATCAAGGACGATAAAATGGTCGAACTCGCGCTGCCCAAGAATTCGCAGATCACCAACGGCAAGACGTGGCCAAGACCGGCCAACGCCACAAACATCCGCGAATTCCGCATCTATCGCTGGAACCCGGACGACGGCCAGAATCCCCGCATCGACACCTATTATGTCGATTGCGGCGACTGCGGTCCGATGGTTCTCGACGCGATCCTGTGGATCAAGAACAAGGTCGACCCGACGCTGACCTTTCGCCGGTCCTGCCGCGAAGGCATCTGCGGCTCGTGCGCGATGAACGTCGACGGCGCGAACACGCTGGCCTGCACCAAGGACATGTCGAGCATCAACGGCGCGGTTAAAATCTACCCGTTGCCGCACATGGAAGTCGTCAAGGATCTGGTTCCTGATCTGACGCGCTTCTATGCCCAGCACGCCTCAATCGAGCCCTGGCTTAAGACAGTGACGCCGGCTCCAGAAAAGGAATGGCGCCAGTCGCACGAAGATCGCCTCAAGCTGGACGGCCTTTACGAGTGCATTCTCTGCGCTTGCTGCTCGACGTCTTGCCCGAGCTATTGGTGGAACGGCGATCGTTACCTCGGCCCGGCCGTGCTGTTGCAGGCCTATCGCTGGCTGATCGATTCCCGCGACGAGGCGACCGGCGAACGTCTCGACAACCTCGAGGATCCGTTCCGGCTCTATCGCTGCCACACGATCATGAACTGCGCGAAAGCCTGCCCGAAGGGTCTGAACCCCGCCAAGGCCATCGCCGAAATTAAGAACATGATGCTCGAACGTCAGGTCTGACCTGACGCGGGCCGATCGGGCTGCAATTGGGTAACACTGTCGCGACGCACTACGCGCAACGGGTTCAGGACGGCCAGCTCGAACGCGACGCCGCACAGGAAGCGATCGTTCTTCACTTCGACGCCCTCGTCGATCAACTGCGCGGCTACGATCTGGCGCGCAAATCGAGCGCGCTGGGCTGGCTGTTCGGCAAGAAGCGCACGCCCGAGGCCCCGAAGGGCCTCTACATCTGGGGCAAAGTCGGCCGCGGCAAGACCATGCTGATGGACCTGTTCTTCGAGTCGGTCGACGTCCACCGCAAACGCCGCGCCCATTTCCACGGCTTCATGGCCGACGTCCATGTCCGCATCCATGACTGGCGGCAGAAGAAGCGTCAGGGATTGGTGAAGGGCGAGGACCCGATCGCGCCAGTCGCGGCCGATCTCGCGGAGAACGCCTGCCTGCTCTGCTTCGACGAATTCAGCGTCACCGACATTGCCGACGCGATGATTCTCGGCCGGCTTTTCACTGCACTCTTCGCAGCGGGCGTCGTGGTGGTGGCGACGTCGAACGTGGAGCCGTCACGTCTCTATGAAGGCGGCCTGAACCGCGCCCTGTTCCTGCCTTTCATCGGCAAGTTGCAGGAGCGGCTGAATATCGTCGAGCTCGATTCCCGCACGGACTTCCGGCTGGAAAAGCTCGCGGGCGCGCCCGTCTATTACGTCCCAGCCGACGCGGCGGCAGAAGCGGCGCTGTCCCGCTCGTTTCAATCTCTGACAGGACGCCAGACTGGGGACAGGGCAACCCTCGACGTCCTGGGCCGCACTCTGGTCGTTCCCCGCACGGCCGCTCATGTGGCGCGATTTTCCTTTGCGGAATTGTGCGAAGCGCCGCTCGGATCGCCCGACTATCTGGCCATCGCCGAGAACTACCACACTGTGATCATCGACGGCATTCCGCAGATGCGCGACGAAAACCGTAACGAAGCCAAACGGTTCATCAATCTGATCGACACGCTCTACGACCAGTGCGTCAAGGTTCTGGCGTCCGCCGCTGCGCCCCCTGCCGAATTGTATCTGGGGACGTACGGACGGGAAGCCTTTGAGTTCGAGCGAACCGCATCGCGGTTGATCGAAATGCAGTCGACCGCCTATCTTTCGCTTCCGCACGGACGCGCTTCGTCGGCCGCGTCCGGCGACTCTACCGGGCTCGTCGAGACCTGAGGAACAGCCATGGCGAAGCCTGCGGCTCCCGAACCGACCGATGTCCGGCTCGTGGAACTGGCGGCGGATCATCTGCGGCGCTACGGCCTCCGGCGCACAACTATCGTGTCGATCGCCGAAGAAGCCGGCATGTCGCACGCCAATGTGTACCGCTATTTCCCTTCCAAGGCGGCTCTCCTCGACGCTGTCATCGAAGCGTGGCTCAAGCCGATCGAAAAGGGCCTGCGCGACATCGCAGATGGACCGGATCCGGCTAGCGACAAGCTGGAACGGCTCGCCTCCGCAATCCACCGGGCTTACCGGCAGAAGCTCGAGAACGATCCAGCTCTGTTCGAAATGTTCGTCGACCTGGTGAAACGCCGCGAGGCGCTGGCGCGACGGCATCGCAGCCGGTTCGTCTCGGAAGTTCAGCGGATTACCGACGAAGGCATGGCAAGCGGCTCCTTCGCGGTTGAAAATCAGCGCGACGCTGTGGGTCTCTATATGGATGCCCTGTCGCGGTTCATCGGACCCGAGCAAGTGCTTCTAGACCGGGAAGCGCCCTCAGCGGAGATAGAAAGCCGCCTCGATCGCGTCGTGCGGCTCGTGCTTTGGGCCATCACGTCAGGACGAATCTGACCGTAAAATCGGTATCTAATTACATTTTTTGTTATTTGTAACATGTTTTTGAGCGCGTTTTAACTCGCAAAGGCGTGGCGAAAGGCGTGGCGCAACACTTTGATTAACCTGATTTTATCGGACCGGCTTCTACCGTTCGCCATGGCAGCTGGAAGGCATTGTAGAAAACTCGTTAGTCTTTAGCCCGACTTGAAATAAACATCGTGTTGGAGGCAAAGAGCAGCCGTCCATTTCGATGCGGCGCAGCCGCTCCGCCTGGCCCAAGTCAACCAAGGATAGGAAGGAATCTCTCGCATGGCGCGTAACAAGATTGCATTGATCGGCGCAGGCCAGATCGGCGGCACGCTGGCGCTACTGGCCGGCCTCAAGGAACTTGGCGATATCGTTCTGTTCGACATCGCCGACGGTGTCCCGCAGGGCAAGGCCCTCGACATTGCCGAAGCCGCTCCGGTCGAAGGCTTCGACGCCAAGGTTTCCGGCGCGAGCGATTATGCCGCCATCGCGGGCGCGGACGTGATCATTGTCACCGCCGGCGTGCCCCGCAAGCCGGGCATGAGCCGCGACGATCTGCTCGGCATCAACCTGAAGGTCATGGAATCCGTCGGCGCCGGCATCCGCCAGCACGCCCCCGACGCGTTCGTGATCTGCATCACCAACCCGCTCGAT
>CANJEY010000304.1 GCA_947472615.1 Beijerinckiaceae bacterium | reverse complement strand
TCGGCAGCACCGGCAAGCAGCAGGCGATCTGCGTGACGTGGAAGGGCAGCGGCATAGCGACGCTGGAAGACGCCAAGAAGCGCGACGTGCCGGTGAGCGCCACCGCCATCAGCGCCGGGCCGGGCGTCTATCCGACCATCCTGAACGCCATGTTCGGCACAAAATTCAAGGTCATCGCCGGCTATTCCACCGGCACCATGCCGCTCGCGGTGGAGCGCGGCGAAGTCGACGGGCTCTGCGGCTATGCCTGGCAGAGCTATCAGGCCAACGGCACCAAGTGGTTCTCGGACAATCTCGTCAACATCCTCGTGCAGATGGGCATTTCCAAGAGCCCCGATCTGCCCGACGTGCCGCTGGCGGTCGACATGCTGAAGTCGCAGGAAGACAAGGACGTGCTCGACATGATCGTGCTGCCGCAGGAATTCGGCCGCCCGTTCGTCGCGCCGCCCGGCGTGCCGGCCGATCGCATGGCGATCTACCGCAAGGCGTTCAAGGACATGCTCGCCGATCCGGAATTCATCGCCGACGCAAAGCGGCAGCGCGTCATCATCGAGGCGCTCGACGACAAGCAGATTCAGGCGCTGCTCAAGAAGGCGTTCGAACCGTCGAAAGCCGTTTACGATCGAGCAGCGGAGTTCGCCTCCCAGTTGAACTGAGCCACGGCTGCATTCGGGCGCAGGCCGTTCTATGATGCTCTGACAGGCGGTGAGAATCGCCGCCAGAGATCATTCATTTCGCCGGGGATTTCCGCTTTTGCCATCGGAGTTGCTGCGCCGTCTTTTGCCCGGAATGCCGTCCGGTCCCCTGCTGGTCCTGCTGGCGCTGATCTTTCTGAAGCAGATCGGCAACGGCATGGTGTGGTCGGTGATCGCGCTGTTCGGCCAGAGTCTCGGGGCGAGCGCCGGCATGATCGGGCTGATGATCTCCGTCTATGGCGGGGCGCGGTTGATGGTGAACATGCCGGCAGGCTATCTGTCCGAGAGGCTCGGCCGCCGTACGATGATGAGCTTCGGCTGCGCGATCCTGGCGGTCTCTTCGCTGGCGGTGTTCTTCGTCACCAACGTGGCGGGCTTTTTCATCTGCCTGCTGGTGATGGGTGCGGCCTCGGCGGCGTTCATGACATCGGCGCTGGCGGCGGTGGTCGACCTCGGCACGCCGGGGCGGCGCATTCAGGACGCCTCCTATTATCAGGCTTCGAACATGATCGGCGCCAGCATGGGGCCGGCGATCGGCGGCATCACGGCTGGCCTGTGGGGCTATGGGGCTCCCTATCTGATCAACGCCCTCATCGCGTTATTCGGCGTCGTGGCTTTCGCGGTCATGCCGTGGAAGCAGACGACCGAGAAACGTGAGAAGCCAAAGCCTGAAAAAGGCGCGCTGAAGGAATTCGCCCGGCAGGGCGTCAGCATCGGGCTGATGTATTTCACGATCTTCTACGTGCGCGTGGCGTCGAACTGGGTGCTGCTGCCGCTCATCGGGACGTCGAAATTCGATCTCGACATGACCACGATCGGCATGATTCTCACTGGCGGCGCACTCGCCAATCTCGGCGTCATCACCGTCACGGCGCGGTTGGCGCGGCTCGTCGGCCGCGTCTGGGTGATCGTTATCGCTAGCTGCCTGACGCTGATGGCCTGTGCGCTGCTGGCCTTCGCGCAGCAAGCCTGGATGCTGTGGCTCTGCTCGATCCTGTTCGGAGCCACGTCAGGCCTCGCCGCGCCGACGATCATCGCCTACGTGGCCGACATCGCCCCCGAGAACCAGCGCGGGCCCGCCATGGGTCTGCTGCGCACCATGCAGGATCTGTCGCTCATTCTCGGCCCGCTCTGCACCGGTCTCCTCAGCGACCATCTGGGGCTCGGCTATCAGGGCGGGCTGTTCGGCTGCCTCGTGCTGCTGAGCGTCGCGACACTGGTGTTCAGGCTCAACGCCAGCCGGGGGTGAGTGAAACCCCGCTCAGGAATAGAACATTGGGTCGTTGCGGTTGAACGCCTCGATCAACAGCGGATAGTCGAGGCCCGACTCGGCGTGCGACGATTGCGCCACCAGCAGGTTCAGCGCGTAGTCGACATCCAGCAGCCATGAGATCGCGGCGCGGTGCGTGGTCAGGACTTCGGCCGCGCAGTCCGGCAGCCCGAACGTGGCGAAGATCGCCGCGAGCTTCAGCAGCTTGTGCGGGCCGTATTGCTTCGCCAGATCGGCCCAGAGGGGGCTGCACAGGTCGCGGACGTAGAGCGCATCGCCCTGCAGCGGGCGGCCGGAGACGGCCTGCGCCGGGAAAGAGCTGGTGTAACGCTCGGGCAAGGCGGCGGCCGAATAGGGCCGGACGCTCAGGCCGAACAGTTCGAAGCCCTGTTGCTTCATGAACAGGTCGGTGTTGTGGAAGGCGTGTTCTGTCGGATCGCCGGTGCCGCAGAAATTGACCTCGAGGCCGACGCCGATAAGCTTCACGTCGGCCAGCATGCCCGACAGCGATTGCAGGATGTCGAAGTCGGGTCCATCGATGTCGAGCTTCAGGAAATCGGCGGACGAAACGCCTTTTTCGGCCAGAAACGTCGGCAGGTTGATGTGCCTGTCCTCGGCGAGGCGCGACATCTGCCAGGCGTTGGCGGCGACCTTCACCTCGTTGGCGGCGGCGCGTGTCTGTTCGGCCGTGATCGCCATGGATCTGGCGACCGCCAGCCGGTCCCACGGGTTGCGGCCCCAATAGCTCTTGCCGTCGCGAGCCAGCACTGCAGGATGGTCTGCGGGCGCCGACACGAATCCCGCTTCATATTTCACGCCGGGATTCGTCTCGACGCCGTTCAGGCGCTCGACTTCCTCGATGTTCGGATCGAACCCCCAGGCGTTCAACCGATCTCCGAACGACCGCCAGGTCCAGTCGAGGCCGCCGCTGCATCCGATATCGATGAGCACGAAATTCTCGTGTCGCAACCGTTGCGCGATGTACCCCACAAAGGCGGACGCCTTCTGGCTGACCATGTCCACGAAACAAGCTCCTGAAATGAAAACGAGGGTTTGCGTGTCAACGTCTCATGGAGACGCGACTGGTCGACCACACTGGCACTTGTCGTGCCGATTGGCAAAGGTTCGGACGTCGCCGCGGGCCGGTCGACGTCCAGACTTCCGAAGCACGACATGCGAACGATGACATTGGCGGCCAGATGATCGTCGTCGTTCGGCGCACGACGACCGGTGCGCTTGATGCGAACGCAGCGAGGCTGCACCGATCGCCAGCCCGACGGACGATGTTGTGACGATAGCGGAACCGTGTCACATTTCTATTCGAACGAAGAGCAGCGCGGGAGCGTCGGCGGACGGGCGCAACATGCCGCATGGGTCCACGTTGGCGAGGGAGACGTTTCATGGCTGGACGGCGGGCATTTCCTGTTCTCGCAAGCGCATCGATCGGATTTGCGGCGCTGTCCATATCGGCGCTCCCCGCAATGGCGCAATCGGCGGCCGAATTTTACAAGGGCCGGCAGATCACCCTGATCGTGTCGTCTGGCCCTGGCGGCGGATACGACACGTATTCGCGGCTGCTGGCTCGTTTCATCGGCAGGCATTTCCCCGCTGGCGAGCCCCGGATCGTGGTTCAGAACATGCCTGGCGCTGATGGCATCACGTCGCTGAACTACATTGCGAACGTGGCGGCGCGCGATGGATCGGTCATCGCCGACACGAACGGCACCATGCCGTTCTACAATCTGCTTGATGGGCGCAATTCCAAATTCGATCCGCTTAAACTGAACTGGCTCGGCAGCATCAGCAAGCAGATTAGCGTCTGCATCGCGTGGGCGGAGAGTCCGTTCAAGACGATCGACGACGCAATCGCGCGGCGGATGCGTCTGTCGGGTACGGGCGCGGGTGGATGGCGCGTGACGTTGCCGCGACTCTACAATCTGATCGCCGGAACCAAATTCGAAATGATTACCGGCTATGCGACGCCCAATGATTATCTGGCGATCGAACGCGGCGAGGTCGAGGGAAGTTGCACAACCTATGACACGCTGCGCGCCACCAAGCAGAACTGGATCGTCGACAAGAAAATCCGCTTCCTCACACATTTCGGCGTCAAGGCGCCGGAAGGGCTGGAGGGCGTGCAGAACGGCCTCGACAAGGTCGGGGACGTGACCGACCGCAAGGCGATGGAACTGGTTCTCTCCCAGCAGGAATCTGGCCGCCCTTACGTGACCGCGCCCGAGGTTCCGGCCGATCGTCTGAAGGTGCTGCGCGATGCATTCGACGCCACCATGAAGGACCCTGACTTTATCGAGGCGGCCCGGACAGGCAATCTGTCGCATGATCCGCTGAACGCCGCGCAGGTCAATACGCTCATCCGGAACGCCTATGCGTCCCCGCCGGAAATTGTACAGCGCGCGAAGTCGTTGCTCGAACGGGCCTTGCCGCACTAGCCGCAGGACGCGCGGCCTAATTCCGCGTCCACGGAGAAAATCGCTCATGCCGGTCCTGTCCCTGAACGATGTGGACATCGCGTACGACGTCGCCGGGAGCGGCATGCCGTTGTTGTTGCTGTCGGCGACGGCTTTGCACAGCGAGCCGTGGACGATTCATCAGGTTCCGGAATTTGCGCAGGACCATCGGGTGATCACCTATGATCAGCGCGGCATCGGCCGCTCTGTCATGCGATCAAAGGACTTTTCGGCAAACAGCCAGGTCGCGGACGCCCTTGCGCTGCTGGATCATCTGCGCGTCGACAAGGCCGTGCTCTGGGGTCATTCGATGGGCGGGCGCATCGCGCAATTGATCGCTCTCGATCATCCGGATCGAGTCGCCGCGCTGGTGCTCGCCTCCACGGGCGCATGGTTTCCGACTCGGGGCGTCCCGGTTTCGATGTGCATGGAACTCGCCGAAAAAGGCTACGAGCGATATGTGCGCGAACATTCTTATGAGGTCGGAGTCAGCAAGGCGTTCGCGCAGGCGCATCCTGCCATCGTCGATGAGTTCATGCGGATCAGGCTGTCAAATCCGCCGCCGATCGAAGCGTTCCTTCGCCATGTTGTCGCCCGGCAGGACATCGACACGTCGCAGCGTCTGGCGGACATTCGCGTGCCGACGCTGGTCATGCTCGGGGGCGACGAGGGGCATCCATCCGCATCCGGGGTGACGCACCAAAGTTCGTCGGAGTTGCTCGCGAAGTCCATTCCGGGCGCGGAGTTCGTTGTGATACCCGGACAGGGTCACTATTATCCCTACGTGGAGCCCAAGCCCACGAACGCCGCCGTGCGCGATTTCCTGAAGCGCCGTCTGCGGACGTAAATTCTGCGAACCGTGCGGAACAGATAAGCGCGCGCGTCCCACCGGAATGATGAGAATCGAACAGCCGCGATGAGAATGGGAACCCGGCGCCCGCGAGGGCATCCGTCAAAGCTGTCGGGAGATCCGCGCCCGGTCATTGATTTCAATGGTGGGCGCACCAGGGCTCGAACCTGGGACCCGCTGATTAAGAGTCAGCGATTACTACGAAACATAAGAGATCACAGAACATCAAGACGTACAAATTTAGCTTAAT
>CANJEY010000303.1 GCA_947472615.1 Beijerinckiaceae bacterium | reverse complement strand
GTAGGCGCGTTGCAGACGCAGGGTCAGGCGCTCCACCGCTCCGGCGGCGTCGTCGCCGAGATCGACAGCGTCGTCCGACAATCGGCAGAACGCATAGAGCCCGTAAGCGGGATTGCGCACAGACGCAGGCAGGACGAGCGACGCCGCGTAGAACGTGCGCGAGCCGCTGCGGATCGCCCTTCGGCATTCGGCGAGGTCGGCGGCTGCGCCGACATGCGGTTCAGGCGAAGACTGTTGCATCGGGCGCCACTGAATCGAGAACGCGGGCGGATGACAGAACGCCCGGAAGGCCAGCGCCCGGATGCGTTCCGGCGCCGACGAGAAACAGATTGCGCACGTCCTCGCTCTTGTTGTGCGGACGGAACCAGGCGCTCTGCGTCAGAATGGGTTCGAGGCCGAAGCCAGCGCCGCGATAGGAACACAGGCGGCTCTCGAAATCATTCGGCGTGACGACGCGCGACGTCACCATCGCATCGCCGAGACCCGGCAGCAGCGTGGCTTCGAGATGGCGCTGAATCGACTGGCGATAAGGTTCGGCTTCGCGGCTCCAGTCCTGTCCGCCTTCCAGATTGGGTACCGGCGACAGGACGTAGAACGTATCGCAACCGGGCGGGGCGAGCGACGGATCGGTCGCGGTCGGGCGATGCAGGTACAGGCTGAAGTCGGATGACAGGGTCTTGCGGTCGAAGATGTCGCGCAGCAGCGGGCGATAACGCGGCCCCATCATGATCGTATGATGCAGCACGTCCGGATAGCGCCGCCTGACGCCGAAATGCCAGACGAACAGGCCCATCGAATAACGCGCGCGATCGAGCTTGCTGTCAGTCCAGCGACGGCGCGCCGAGGGCGGCAACAAACGGCGATAGGTGAAGGCGGAATCAGCGTTCGACACGACAATGTCGGCCATCAGGGTCTTGCCGGACGCCAGCGCAACGCCTTTGGCGATTCCGTTCTCGACAATAATCTGCTCGACGGTTTGCCCATAGCGGATGTCGCCGCCCTGACGTTCGATCAGGCCCACGAGGCCTTTCACAAGGCTGCCCATTCCGCCCATCGCGTAATGCACGCCGTATTTCTGTTCGAGGAAGGCGATCAGGCAATAAATCGCGGTGGCGCGAAACGGATTTCCGCCAATCAGCAGGGGATGAAAGCTGAAAATCGTGCGCAGCCGTTCGTTCTTCAGGAACGAAGAGACGAGGCTGTAGACGCTGCGATAGCCGCCGAGCCGGATGAGGTCCGGCGCGATGCGCCCCATATCCCAGAGCTGGCTGAACGGCTGGTGTCCGAGCTGTTCGAAGCCAACGCGGTAGATGCTTTCGCTGTAGCGCATGTAGCGCTCGTAGCCATCGAGGTCTGCGGGTTCGAAGCGCGCCACTTCGCGGCGCATCGCCCAGGGATCGCCGCTGTAGTCGAAGCTCTGACCGTCGTTGAAGCGGATGCGATAGAACGGAGTCATCGGCCGCAGGTCGATATCGTCCGACATCTCGCGGCCGCAAAGACTCCATAGCTCGGCGAACAGGAAGGGCGCTGTGACGATGGTCGGCCCCGCGTCGAACGTGAAGCCATCCTGCCGGTGGACATAGGCGCGACCGCCCGGCGCATCGAGCCGCTCGACAATCGTCACCTGATAACCGCGCGCGCCGAGCCGGATGGCCGCCGCCAGTCCGCCGAAGCCGCTGCCGATCACCACGGCCCGCGCGCGAGGGCGCGCCGGCGAAACTGGCGGTCTGGGGCGATCAAGCATCCGCATCCAGCCCTGTCGGCAATATGGTTGGGGAGATCGGAGTCGCATCTGCCTCGAGCCCGGCCAGCGGCGGCTCCAGCGCTCTCGCCAGTTGAATGATCATGTCGGCGACGAGCTTCGGCTTTTCTTCATGCGCGAGGTGGCCGACGCCCGGCAGCCGCCGGATCGTTGCGTGTGGCAGTCTCGCGACGAGTTTCAGCGCCGCGGCGGGCGGCACGGCGCGGTCTTCGTCGGCGACGACGAGTTCGAGCGGCGTCGACAGACGCATCATGTCGTCGGCGAGCTGTCCGATGTTCCAATTGCCCATCATGGCGAGCACGTTCGACACATGCGCCGTGTTCGAGAACAGGCGGCGGTAAAGTTCGATTCCCTTGCGGTCGATCCGCGAACCGGTGCCGCGCAGCAGGCGCGCGACGCTGTTTTCGTCCGCCGTCCACGAAAAGAATCGCGCCGCGAAGGGATTGACGAGCAGCAGTTTGGCGATGGCCGGAAACACCTTTCCGGCGAGTCCCTCGAACGGCATGAAGGCGCCGTTGAGACTGACGATCAGCCGCGGGGCGATCATGCCGTCGAGCGTCATGCGGGCCAGCACGGCGGCGCCGGCCGAATGACCGACGACGATGTCGGGTGAAAAGTCGATGGCGCGCAGGAACGCCGCGACGCCAGCCGACATGCCGGTCAGTCCCATGTCGCGCGCCGGCGCAGGATCGGTGAAGCCATGACCGGGCAGGTCGGGCGCGACGACGTCGAAGCGCCGCGCCAGCAATGGAAGCATTTCGCGCCACGAATGGGTCGAGGCGCCGGTTCCGTGGAGCAGCAGCAAGCGCGGCCCGTGTCCCATCCGCTGGACATGCCAGCGCATTCCATTCGCCTCGACGAAGCGGCTCGCGTGCCGGTTCGGCCAGTCGCGTCCGTCGCGGTCAAGCGACAGCCGTCCTGTCTCGGCGTGGGGCCGTCGCTGCGCGAGCGCGCTCATGCGGCCTGCGTCGCGGCGCGCACGACCTCCGAGACGCGGGCCGCGTCCGAGTAAGGAAGTTTCACGTAGCGCGCGTTCATCGCCTGTCCGAGCCGCTCGGTCGGGGGCGTCTCGCTGCGCGGTCCGGGCCCGGACGTGTCGATCGCCAGCGCGGCGACGCCCGCCGCCCGGACCTTTCGGCCCGCATCGAGCGCATCCTCGAACGCGCGCGCGCGCCCCGGCGCTCCGTCGCGGCCGATGTTGGCGCGTCCGTCCGTCATCAGGATGATGAGCGGCGACTGTCCTTTGCGGCGCACGGAATCGGCGAGCGCCAGCGCGGTCTCGATGCCGGCCGCGATCGGCGTGCCGCCGCCGCCCGGCAGGCCCGCCAGCGTTCGCTTGGCGCGCGCCAGCGAACGGGTCGGCGGCAGGACGATCTCGCCCGCCTTGCCGCGAAACGCCACCAGCGCGACATTGTCGCGGCGCACGTAGCATTCGCCGAGCAGCAGTTCGATCGCGCCTTTGACTTCCGCGAGGCGCTGCATGGCCGACGAACCCGAGGCGTCGACGACGAAGATGGCGGATGTTTCGCGGCGTTCGCGATAGCGCTTGATGCGGAAATCTTCCGGATGAACGATCACGCGGCGCGCGCTTTCGTCGTCGAGACCTTGACGGCGCAGACGCTGCCAGGGCGCGGCTGCGCGCAGTGTGTCGATCAGCCCGAGTCTGCCCTCGCGCAACGCGCCCATGCGTGCCCCGAGCGGCGTCCCGCGCTTTCCGGCAGTGGCCTTCGCGCCGGATTTGCCGCCGCGCTCACTGCGCGCCGGGGTCGCGAGGCCGGATTTGATCTGCGCCAGCAGGCCGGGTGGAATGGCGGCTGCAGCGGCGGCCAGAACGAGGTCCGTCAGGTCCGGCAGGTCGCTGGCGCGCTCTGACTCGTCCAGCGCATCGTCCTCGGGCTTTTCGCTTTCGGCGTCGTCCGGCGGCTGCTGTTCGGCCTGTTGGTCGCCCGCCACGGGACATTGCGTGGCGCGTGGTGCGAGCACTAGCGCGGCGGCGAGCGCCAGATCCTGATCCTCTACGGCTTCGCCGCCCCGCAATGCGCAAGCGGCCCGCGCGGCGCGCAGGCACAACAGCGGCGCGCGTAGCGAAGCAATCCCGAGTTGCGAGGCCGCCACAACCAGCGCCTCAATGTCGGCCGGGGTAGATCGGACTGTCTGGCAGGCGGCTCTCGCGGCGGCGATGCGGTCCGGCGAGGGCATCCGCTCGCTCAGATCGGCCCGCGAGACGCCGTCGAGCGCGACCCGGAAGGCCATCCGGTCGAGCAGCGAGGCGGGGGGCCGCTCGCTCTCGTCGCAACCCTCATCCAGAGCCACCATGCCGAAGCGCGCCGGCGCGCGCAGCGCGAGGCCGTCGCGTTCGGCGGCCACCTCGCGGGAGTCAATGGTGGACGCGATGCGCGCGGCTGTTCCGGCCGACAGCCGCTCGGCCATGGCCAGAACCAGCACGCCGCCGTCGGCTTCCGCCAAAAGTCCCGTTTGGGCCACGGGCCGGCCGGCGCGCAGGGTCGCCGGCAGATCGAGCCCGCCCAGCAGCCTGTCGTCGGCGACGCCCGGCGGCACGCGCCGCACGGGCGCGGATGGCGGGCAATAGGACCTAAAGAGATCAAGCCAGGCGTCTCGCACCGGACCGGCGCCGGCGCGGACCGAGATTCCGCCCAACGCGGGGTCAATCGCAAATAGGGCGGCGCCCGTGCAGGCGTTGCGCCAGACCGATGCCGCCGGGTCGCTCATGCGGCGAACACTTCGCTGACCGCGCGCTCGACCCGGACGGTCGAGCCGGCGTCGTCGAGCGGATTGCGCCGCAGCCTGTGGCTGAGAACGAAGGGCGCGACGTGGCGCAGATGTTCGTCCGACACGATCTCGTCCGCCGCGATGCACGCATAGGCGCGCGCGGCGCGGATCAGGGTCAGCTCGCCGCGCAACCCGTCGGTGCCGAGCGCGCAGCAGAGGCGCGCAGCGCTTTCCAGGACGGCGTCACTGGTCGGGATGAGGCCGAGCCGTTCGCGCGCCGACACGATGGTGCGGCGCAGCTTCTGCTCCACGCCGCGCCATTTGGCGAGAAACGCCTCCGGATCGCGTTCGAACGCGTCGCGCCGCCGGATGACTTCGACGCGGGTGGCGATATCGGTGGGAGTCCGCACGTCGACCGCCAGACCGAAGCGATCAAGCAATTGCGGTCGCAACTCGCCCTCTTCGGGATTGCCACTTCCGACCAGCACGAAACGGGCGGGGTGGCGGACGCTCAGCCCCTCGCGCTCGACGACGTTCTCGCCAGACGCCGCCACGTCCAGCAGTAGATCGACCAGATGGTCCTCGAGCAGGTTCGCTTCGTCGATGTAGAGGAAACCGCGGTTGGCTTTCGCCAGCAGCCCGGGCTCGAAGGATTTTTCACCCTTCGCCAGCGCCTTTTCGAGGTTGAGCGCGCCGATGACACGATCTTCGGTCGCGCCGAGCGGCAAGTCGACCACCGGCACCGGAATGGTCTGCGACTTCAGCTTGCCGGACGCGGCGCGGGCGCGGCAGGCCTCGCACAAATTGGCGACGCGGGCGGGATCGCAATTGTAAGCGCAGCCGGACACCGTCGCGATCTTCGGCAAGAGCGCCGCGAGAGCCCGCACGGCCGTCGATTTTCCCGTGCCGCGGTCGCCGAAGACCAGCACGCCCCCGACGCCCGGATCGACCGCGGCGATCATGAAGGCGAGCTTCATCTGGTCCTGACCGACGATGGCGGAAAACGGGAACGGAATGGCCATGGATTCGCGCCTTTCCTCCGTATCGGACGCCGATCATGCG
>CANJEY010000302.1 GCA_947472615.1 Beijerinckiaceae bacterium | reverse complement strand
CGCGCTCATCGCCGTCGCTCGAAAGCTCCTCGTCATCCTCAATGCAATCGTGCGCGATCAGAAACCATGGCAAAACGCTTGACCAACAAGACAGTCGCTGAGGAGCGCTGCACAGCAGCGCGTCTCGAAGGACGAGGTTTTCACGCTCCGGCTTTCCAGCGTCTCAATCCCTGAACGACGCATCGTGCTTGTCGGCAAACCGCAGCAGCGCCGGCCATTCGGCGGGGCGATAACGCGAGGGCAGATTCCAGCGTTGCGCGGTCTTCAGGCACACGTCCTCGGGCGGCTGCACCGTTGGCGCGCCGGCGGCCTGAATGCGCAATTGCACATCGCAGGCGGCGATGAGGAATTTCATCAGCACGAACGCTTCGCAGACATCGCGCCCGCAGGTGAGCAGGCCGTGGTTCACCATCAGCAGCGATTTGAATGGCCCGAGATCGCGCGCGATGCGCTGACGCTCGTCCTTGTCCTCCGCAAAGCCTTCGTATTCATGGCGGCCAATGTGCTTGTAGAAGCGCAACGCTGTCTGCGACAGTGGCAGCAGTCCGTCGCGTTGCGCGGCGATCGCCATGCCGGGCTCCGTATGCACATGCAGCACGGCGTTGATGTCGTCGCGCGCTTCCAGAACGGCGGTATGGATGTTGTAGCCCGAAACCTGAATTTCCTGCGTCGGATCGACTAGCCCGTGCTCGATGTGAACCTTCACGAGCGAAGACGCGGTGACTTCGTCGAAGCCCAGTTCGTTCGGCTTCACCAGAAAATGCTGCGGCTCGCCCGGTACGCGCGCGGTGTAATGATTGTAAACGAGGTTCGACCAACCGTGCATCGACACCAGACGATGACCGGCGGCGAGATCGACGCGCGTCTTCCACTCCGCCTCGGAGCAATCCAGGCGGCGCTGTCCGCCAATGCGCGACTGAATCACGTTCGACATGTTTCCTCCCGGCCCGAAGGCCTCTGTGAGCCTGACGCTGCGCGGAGTTTAGGCGCTCGCGCGCATTTTGTGAATGCCCATGCCGCATTGACAGGGCGGCGCGCCGCATGTGCAATGCCGCTTCGAAAATGCAAGAGCCGTTCTGGAGGACGCCATGTCAATCGCCCCGCCCCCATCCTATGATTTCATGCCGAAGCGCAAGCTCGGCATCCTGTATCCGCTGGCGGTGATCGACAATTCTCCGTTCGAGTTCTACCGCATGGTGAAGGACGTGATGCTCGTCGGCGCCGGCGTCGGCCTGCAGGAGTTCTCCGCGTCCGATGTGAAGCGCGTCTTCGCCTATGCGGAAGAACTGACGGCGGCCATGATGGGCCGCGAGATCGATCTCATCATGCAGTCCGGCGTGCCGCTGCCGATCCTGATCGGCCTCGACGCGCACGACGAACTGATCGGGCGTCTGGCGAAACAGACCGGCAAGCCGGCGACATCTTCTGTGATCGGCGTCACAAAGGCCGCGAAACATCTCGGCATCAAGAACATCGCGCTCGCCAACAAATGGCGGCCGGAGATGAACAAGGTGCTGGGCGACTTCTTCGCCCGCGAAGGCGTGTCGGTCGCGGGCGCGGCGACCGAGGTGATGGGGCCGGAACGTTTCCAGAAGATGGGCATCAAGGAGAGCTTCGATCTCGGCTGGGAACTCGGCCATCAGGCGCTGAAGCAATTCCCCGAGGCCGACGGCCTCTACATTGGCGGCGGCGCCTGGATGATCAATTCGCTCGTCGCGCCGCTCGAGAAGGAGTTCGGCAAACCGGTGATCTGCAACCAGAACGCCATGATCTGGAACACGCTGACCACGGTCGATTTCTGGAAGCCGATCCCCGGTTACGGCAGGTTGCTGTCGACCAGCTGACCGTCGCGGAACACGACGCGTTTCAGGGGTTTTCCGGCGAGATAGAGCCGCAGGTTGTCCGCCAGCATCGCGATCAGCGCCTCAGTCTCATCGCGCCCAATGCCGGCCAGATGCGGCGTCATGAACAGATTGTCCAGCGTCCATATCGGGCTCGACGGATCGGGCGGCTCCTGCATCATCACGTCGAGCGCCGCCGCCGCGATGGTTCGCTCCTTCAGCGCCGCCATGAGATCCGCTTCGACGACGATGTCGCCGCGCGCCAGATTGATCAGGATGGCATTGCGCTTCATGCAGGCGAGCTTCTCGGCGTCGATGATGCCGAGCGTGCCTGAGTCGGACGGCGCGCAGATCATCAGGGCGTCCGCCTGTCTCAAAGCGTCGCGGATGTTTTCGCGCGACACCACTTCCTCAACCAGAGCATCAGGCCTGTAGCCGCGCGAGATGCCGATCACCCGCATCTCGAACGCCTTGGCGCGTTTCGCGATCGCCTGTCCCACATGTCCCATGCCGAGCAGTGCGATTGTCAGACCCTGCAGGGTGACGAGCGGATAGGCGTCGCGCCGCAGCCAGCGGCCGGCGCGGCGCGCCGCCTCCAGTTCCGGTAGGCGGCGCGCGTAATTCAGTAGCAGCGCCATGCCGTGCTCGGCGATGGTGATGGCCTTGAGTCCGGCCACGTTCGCCACCACAACGCCTTGCGGAAAGCCGCCGTGCTTCAGCGGCGTGTCGATGCCCGAGGTGCAGACGTGCACGAATTTCAGCTGCCGCGCGTTGCGCCGCGCCAGCTCGGCGATGTTGAGCGAGTAATCCGCCGTCCAGCCGATCAGAATGTCCGCGTCGACGATCTCGCGCCCGAACTCTTCATCCGTGCGCGCCTCGACGAAATGCAGTTCCGGAATCTGCCGGTAGAGTTTCGAGAAATCCACCGGCCGGTCGGCCATATGACACAGGACTTTCATGGAGCGGGCGACCTCACCGGAAGATTTCATTGTAGATTTCGGACGAGCGGGCCTTCATGGCGGCGACTTCGAGCGGGCTGATGAAATTCTCCTTCACGCCCACGTTGGCCGGAACGGCGCCGGCGATCGACGGCAGCGCTGCGACGCCCTTGCGAGCCGGGAAATATTCGGCGGCGGCGAGAATCTTCTGGCCTTCCTCCGACAGCGTAAAGTCGACGAACAACAGCGACGCGGCCGGATGCGTGACGTTCTTCAGCACCATGATCTGAGCCGCAGACGATGGCGCGGGATCGAACAATTGCGTCGCGACTGACGCGCCCTTGCCGGCGCTGATCAGCGGATGATGCGCGAAGATGTTCACCGCCAGAGGATATTCGCCCGCCATCACGCGATCAACCAGCGTGCGGGCGCTGCCAGCGGCGAAATTGACGATGTTCTGCTGCGTCAGCTTTTTGAAATAGGCCATGGCCTTGTCTTCGCCCCACAGCTTGCGCAGGCTGGTGATGAACAGGATATGGCCGCAGCATTCGTCGATGCGCCATGAGAGCTTGCCCTTCCATTTCGGGTCGAGCAGATCCTCATAGGATTTCGGCACGTCGGCGGCGGACACCTGCTTGGTGTTGTAGGCAAGGCCGAAATAGTTCATCCGCGTCGTCAGCCATTCGCCTTTCGGATCGCGATAGACGTCCGGCATGTCCTCGCTCGCGGGCGAATAATAGGGCTGGGTGATGTTCGCCCCCACGGCGATCTCGCCCAGCGAGCCTTCGATCACGTCGGCGATGCGGTTGTCGGACTTCGCCTCGGCGGCGATCTTGGCGAAGAGTTCGGGAATGTCGCCGCGCCAGTAAGTGGCCTTTACGAACGGATATTTTTTCATGAAGGCGTCGGCCAGCGGCCGCAGCGCCTGATTGACGATCATGGTGGAGTAGATGACCACCAGACCCTCCTTGCGCGCACCGTCGGCAATCAGGCGGTCGCGGTCCTGGCCCTTGTAGGTGAGGATGTTGGCTGGCGCATCGGCGGCGCGCGCGACGCTTCCCGCCAACATGGTGAACGCAAGTATAAGACCGAATGTGCGAAGCCGGCTGGTTGTCACCGCGCAATCCTCCCGTTTGTCGCGCCGCTGCCGCGAACTCACTGTTTGGACCGATGATAGTCGATCCTAAGCCGTCGCGGGAGGTCCGATCTGGGCGAATTCGACGCCCCGGAGCCGATAGGCGCGAGCGCCCGGACTCCATCCGTTTACCTTAAGAAAAATGCGCAAAACATCAGCGTCTTCGATGAATCGCCTTTTATGAAAGTCTTAAGCGCGGCGGTGCTCTTGTGAACCCACAGGGAACTAGAAAGCGGCTCGTCAAAGAGCTGCGGGGTCACAGAGGCAGATATGTACGAGCGGTCAGTCGGCCGCGCCGGAGGGCGCGCGTCGCGCGATCTTTGGTTGGCTTCTACGGCGCTGGTTGCGGGTCTCGCGGCCATGACGGCGATGCCGGGCAACGCACTGGCGGATTGCAACGCCACGGGTTCCATCATTTCGTGCTCGGGCACCACGGCGTCGCCTGGCTACGGCGATGGAACGCAAAACAACCAGACCATCACCATCGAGGCGGGCGCGACGGTGCTCGGCGGCGAGGGGCCGCCGACAGCCAACACATCCGCAATCACCATTGGTTCGGGCAACATCGTCAACAATGGCGGCGGCGTCACCGGCGGCATCGACGCCATCTCGTCGACCGGCAATGTTCTGGTCAACAACACGGCGACCATCACCGCCAATGGCGGCAAGGGCATTATCTCGGGCGGCGACGCGAAGGTGAACTCCACCGGCGTCATTTCCGGCCAGATCGGCATTCAGGCCGTGGGCACCGCGACTGTGGTGAACAGCGGCACGATCAGCGGCCCGACGGGCGGCACGTTCGAAGGCATCAAGGCCGGCGCGATCAGCCTCGTGAACTCCGGGACGATCGCCACCGCGTTCGCGGCCGTCAACGCCGGGACCGGCGGCGCATCGGTCATCAATCAGGGAACGATCAGCGTCACCGAGGCGCTCAGCGCAGCGATTTCGTCGGATGGCGGGCTCACGCTCGACAATTCCGGCACGATCAGCGGGTCCGTGAGCACGCTCACCGGCAGTTCGTCCATCGCCAACAAGGGCTCGATCGACGGCGGCGGCAACATCGCCATCTACACGCAGGATCGCCTGACGCTGAACAACACCGGCCAGATCACATCGGCCGGGCAGGGCATTTCGTCGATCGGCGCGTTGTCGATCGTGCTGTCCAACACCGGCAAGATCAACGCGACCGGCGCGACCGGCGAGGCCATCACAGCCTACACCAATCTCTCCGGCACGAACGGCGGCCAGATCACCGCGACCGACGACGGCATCGCGGTGCACGCGTTCCGCGACATGTCGCTGCTCGACACCGGCGTGATCTCGACCGGGAACACGACGAGTTCGAGCACGCAGGCTGTCGGCGTGCAGGCCGACAATGTGCTGACGCTGACCAACAAGGGCAACATTCTCACGGGAACCAGCGGCGCGAACGTCGCCATCCAGGCGGGCGCGGCCGCCAACGTCGACAATCAGGCGCTCATCAGCGCCGGCGGCACGGACGCTTACGGCATCCTGTCGGGCGGGGACGTCAGGCTGACCAATCCGGCTCGCTGAAAGTGTTGGGCGCGGGCGCCATCGGCGTCTATGCGGGCGGCGCGGCGAATATCACCAATTCGTCGACCATCATGTCCGACGACACGG
>CANJEY010000301.1 GCA_947472615.1 Beijerinckiaceae bacterium | reverse complement strand
GCGACGTACTGGACGCAGCTTGGGACCACGGCGTTGGCGGCTCGATTTATAGTCCACTCGCGGGCGGGTTTCTCACCGACGACGCCATCGCCGGACGCGACCGGCATCCGCTCGCCCGCAAGCCGCCAGATGCGACGAACGATTCAACGCAACGCAATCTCGCCGCCGCCGCGAAGTTGCATTTCCTAGCGACAGAGCATGGAATCAGCATGGCGCAGGCGGCGTTCCGCTTCATCCTGATGCATCGCGGCGTGACGACGGCGCTTGGTGGGCTCTCATCCATCGCGCAGCTTGAAGAAATCGCAGCGGTTTCGGGAATGACGCCGTTTGCGGCGGATGCGATGCGGCGCGTCGAATCACTGTGGGAGAACAACTTCGCGAGCTGAGCGGATTACCCCGATGAGCTTGGCCGGGAACTGAATCGCAACCATCGCGTTGAGGCGGTGTACCCTAGATTCAGCTTCCCGTGCAGAATGAATTCAACAGACACTTCTCTAGACGGCGCCATAAGCGCAGATCGCGGCCAGCCGCAGCCTGATCGAACAGGCGAACGATCTGCACAAGCCCCCAGAAACAAGCTGGACAGCGACCACGCGACGGGCGACCCGTTCGCGGCGGCCGTGCGGCGGACGCGCATGCCCATGGTCATCACCGATCCACGGCAGCCCGACAACCCGATCGTCTATTGCAACGCCGCCTTCACTGAACTCACCGGTTATACGGCCGATGATGTCGTGGGGCGCAATTGCCGCTTTTTGCAGGGGCCGGGGACGGACCCCGAGGCCGCCGCCAAGATCCGTATGGCGATCGGCGCGAAGCTGCCGATCTTTCAGGTCGACATCCTGAATTACAAGAAGGACGGCACACCGTTCTGGAATGGATTGTTCCTGAGCCCCGTCGTCGATGACGATGGCGAAATCGTCTACTATTTCGGTTCGCAGCATGACGTCACCGAACGCAAGCGCGGCGAGCAGACGGCGTTCGAACGCAAGCTCGAACTGGAAGTCGAGGTTCGCCGCCGCACGTCCGATCTGCAAAAAGCAGTCGACGAACTCACCATCGCGGCCGATACGAAAGCGCTGCTGCTTAACGAGGTCGATCATCGCGTCAAAAACAATCTGCAGATGATCTCGTCACTGATCATCCTTCAGGCGCGCAAGATTGACGACAAAAGCATTCGCGACGCGCTGCATTCCATGCTGGAGCGCGTGCAGGCGTTATCCACTGTGCATCAGCGTCTCTATCAGTCCGACGACATTTCCCGCTTCGATGTGGCGGAGCTTGCGCACGATCTGTCGGGCGATCTCGTCGGCGCGTGCGGACGCGATGACATCAAGGTCACGGTGAATGCCGATCACGTGTTTATTCGCGCCCCAAAGGCGGCCCCGCTCGCGCTTGTCATCAACGAACTCATCACGAACGCGATAAAACATGCGTTCAGGGACCAAGGAGGCCACTTGCGCGTTACGGTCCAGCGACTACCGACTCAATGCCACATACACATTGAGGACGACGGCGCGGGATTGTCCGGCAAAAACGACAGCGACTCCTTCGGCACTACGATCGTCAGGACATTGGCGCGGCAGATCGGCGCGACAGTGTCCTGGACTCCCGCGGACCCGGGGGCCCGGGTCGATGTCGTGTTTCCGCTGGACAGCCATGAACTGGCGGAGGCCACAGGGTGAGTGGATTGCGGGTGTTGATCGTCGAAGATGAAGTTTTGCTGGCCATGCAGCTCGAATATCACGTGCTGGAGGCTGGCCACGAAGTCGTGGGCTGCGCGCTGACCTCCGCCGAAGCGCTGAAGCTCGCCGCGGAGACGAAACCCGATCTGATCTTCGTCGACATCAATCTGGCGGATGGGCCGACGGGAATAGACGTCGCGCGCGAGCTCGGACTCGTCAGCAGCCGCGTCGTGGTGTTCATGACCGCAAATTCCAAGCGCATCCCCGCTGACTTCGCCGGCGCGGCAGGCGTGATCGGCAAGCCCTATACGCAGAACGGCATACGCGAAGCGCTGAGTTTTGTGCGCGACGCCATGGCGGCGGGCGCAGCTCCGCCGCCGCCCGATTGTCTTGTTATGTCGCCGCGCTTCGGCGCCCCGCGCGAAGGCCGCATCCGCTTCTTCGCCAACGGTTGATCTATTCGGCCGGCGCGTCAGCTGGTTCGCGGTTTTCGTTGATCTCGTATTCCTCGACGCGGCGATGCAGCTCCTTGACGAGGTCAATCGCCGGCCCGTATCGGTCGGCATCGTCGAGCGCGAAACCCTTGTGATACATCTGCCGATACCCTTGGCTGACGAAGAGCTTCTTCTTCGCCCAGCCCGGCGCGGCCCATGTCTCTTTCGGCGACTTGCCGCTGCCGTGCAGGATTTCGTGATCTTCGCGGAAATAGTTCATCGGGTCTTCGCCCTTTTCTACGCGCGTGATCTGCTCATCGAGCTGGCGGCGCAGCAGCACGATCGGCACGTCGGTGCGGCCGAGAACTTCCTGCGACCGATCGGTGATGTCGCCCTGCGCCACCCAGACAATCGCATCCTGCGCCAGCACGTAATCGAGGATTGGCTCGCCCTTCTCGTCCACCGTCGGCGGTTCGTACCACGGCACGCCGTCCTGCTTCGGCGCGTCCACACCGTAGGGGCCTGAATAACACTGGTAGCAGATGTGCAGCGTGTGCGTGTCGTCGATGGGAACGCGAATCTGGAACTCGCTGCGCGGCGAACCGGCCGAGCCCGTCTGCGTGTAGAACGGGAACATCACCGTCGAGTGCTTGCGCGTCCAGTCCTTGTCCGCGCCCAGCTCCTTAGAATACACGATCCCTTTCTCGAAGCCGTATTCGGTCGGCTTGGCGTAAACTTCCTTGATGCCGTCGCCCCACTTGCTGCGATTGTGCAGCGTGTGGATCATGCTCGACGCGCGCTCGTCCATCGTTCCCTGACGCTCCAGCGCGTATTTGAACAGATGGCCGTGCGTCCAGACGCTGTGCGTCGGATCGCCGGTGTTCTCCTGACACTGCAGCCAGTTGCAATCGATGATGTTGATGCCGATCTGGCGAACGGAGTTCGGCCACACCAGCAGATCCCAGCGCGGCAGCGCGGGCGCGGGCTGCGGCCCCAGATAGGCGAACACAAGGCCGCCCAGTTCCTGCACCGGATAGGCCTTGGTCTTGTGGTTGAAGCTGCCGCGATTGAGCTCCATCGGACGGTCGATGCATGAGCCGGTCTCATTGTAGAGCCAGCCATGATAGGGGCAACGCAGGCCGTGTTCGTCCGGAATGCCGTATTTCATGTCGACGAGGCGATGCAGGCAGCGCTCACCAATGAGGCCGAGCTTGTTGCTCTTGTCGCGATAGAGAACCAGATCCTCGCACAGCACTCGGACCTTCTTTACCGGATTGTCGTCGAGCTGCGCGGCAGCCGCGATCGGAATCCAGTAACGGCGCATGAGTTCGCCGCACGGCGTGCCGGGTCCGACGCGCGTCAGGCGTTCATTCATGGCGGGGGTCAGCATGTGGCGTCTCTCCTGTCGGCGGGGCGCGCGGCCCCGATCTTGTTGCCAAATCTATCTGCGCGCGGCGCTGGGCTCAACAGCGGCGGCCGCGGCATTTACTCCCCGACGTAACGGGCGCTGCGCTCGATGACGCGCGGCGGAAAGGCGTAGACCTTCTTCATGAAGCCCTCGATCGCATCCGGCCCCTGATAGTCGACGCCGGGCGGATAGACGCCGGTGATCTCCTTGATGAATTCCGGATCGAGCGTCACATCGCGGAACGCCTTGCGCAACGCCGCGAGCCTGTCCGCCGGAACGCCCGGCGGCAGGCTGTAGGACCGCAAAAACTTGCCGGTGCCCAGCACGAGTTCGAGGATCTGCTTGTCTTCCTCGGTCTTGGCGATGTCCATCGCCAGCGGCACGTCCTTCAGTCCGGGAGCAGGATTGCGCTCGAGCGCGAGCTGCACCAGCACCTTCACAAAGCCCGTCGGCACCCATTCGGGCTTGTCGTGGTTGAGGGCGAACCAGTCCCAGCTGGCGCGGCCGTGCACCTCCCCGCGCTCGATGGCGAGGTTCATGTCCGACGAGCCGCCCTTGTAGCCCATGATGACCTTGAACTTCGTGCCCAGAATATCGTTCGCCAGCAGCGCATAGGAGCTTGTCGCGTCCGGCCCGCTGGCGCCGATCAGGTCTTCCTTCACCTTCGCCTCTTCGAGCGTGGTGGCGGGCGCGTCGCTGCGCACGAAGATCACCGGCGTCGGGCGCGAGGCGAACGAGCCCAGCCAGCCGAACTGGCGCGGATCGAACTGCACGCCCTGCAGCTTCAGCAATGGCGCGACCAGCATCATGTCGCCATACATGCCGATCACGGTTCCGTCGCGCGGCGAGGTGTGGGTGACGAAATTCGCAGCGATCACAGTGCCGGCCCCCGGCATGTTCTGCACCACCATGTGCGGATTGCCCGGAATGTATTTGGGCAGGTGGCGGATCATGATGCGGCTCACCTGATCGTAGCCGCCGCCGGGCGAATAGCCGACGACGATGTTGATCGTCTTGCCCTTGTAGAAATCGGCGACATCGTCAGCCAGCGCCACGCCGGCCAGACCCAAACCCACGATTGCTGCGAGCAATGAACGCGCTATTGCGCTTTTCATGGCGTCCTCCCGTTTGATGGGCGCACGTTAGCGACTACTGACGGAATGATCCAGCGGGTCCGATGGAGGTCATGGTGTGCATGGCCCGCCCTCGTGGTTCGAGACGCAGCCTGCGGCTGCTCCTCACCATGAGGACTACCGAACAAATCTTATGAAGCTTGGTTTGCTGCAGTAGAAAGCCTCATCCTGAAGAGCGCTGGATCGCAGCGCGTCTCGAAGGACGAGGTTTTCGCGCACCAGGGCTGACCTCCGCTCCACATCAATGTATGGTGCGGCCAGCCATTCACCTTCGAGGAAACCCATGCGCGAACTCACCCATTTCATCGGCGGCAAACACGTCAAGGGAACGTCCGGCCGTTTTGCGGACGGCTATCAGCCGATGACGGGCGACATCATCTCGAAGGTGCCGCTGGCGACCGCCGCCGAAGTGCGCGCCGCCGTCGAGAATTCGCTCGCCGCACAACCCGCCTGGGCCGCCACCAATCCGCAGCGCCGCGCCCGCGTGATGATGAAATTCCTGCAGCTGATCGAGCGCGATCTCGAGGAACTCGCCGACATTCTGGCGCGCGAACATGGCAAGACCATTCCCGACGCCAAGGGCGACATCCAGCGGGGCGTTGAGGTGGTGGAGTTCGCCTGCGGCATTCCGCACCTGATGAAGGGCGAATACACCGACGGCGCAGGCCCGAACATCGACGTCTATTCGCTGCGCCAGCCGCTCGGCGTCGTGGCCGGCATCACGCCGTTTAATTTCCCGGCGATGATTCCCATGTGGAAATTCGCGCCCGCCATCGCGTGCGGCAACGCCTTCGTGCTGAAGCCCTCGGAGCGCGATCCGGGCGTGCCGCTGAAGCTCGCCGAACTGATGCTCGAAGCCGGCCTGCCGCCCGGCATCCTCAACGTCGTCAACGGCGACAAGGAATCCGTCGACGCGCTGCTCGACGATCCCGACATCAAGGCCATCGGCTTTGTCGGCTC
>CANJEY010000300.1 GCA_947472615.1 Beijerinckiaceae bacterium | reverse complement strand
TCACATCTCCCGACGTCGCCTGCGCGCTGGCCACGACCAGCAGCGCTTCCGTCCGCACCCGCAGATCAGCGATGCCGTATGCGGTGCTCATCGCGTCGGCGACCGCACCGGTCTTCGCCTGCGTCGACGCGATGACGAACAGCGCCTCGCTGCGGTCGCGCGCCGACTCGATTCCGCGCGTCACCTGGAGCGCCTCGCGCAGCAGGCAGGCCCGGTCCGCCTCGGCGCATTCCGTCTGGGCGAACGCGGCAGAGGGTAGCAGCCAGATGGCCAAAGACAGGAACGCCGCCCGGTGCGCGATCATTCGGTTTCCTTCCTGAAATCTCATGTTCGACGTGAAGACTTGACGTTAAATCATCGAGCGCCTGAGGTCCAACCGCCCTGCTGTTCAATCCCTTCCGGAGCGCACACTGCTTGACAGCCGCGGCGCATCGCCCGACGATTGCACACAAATTCACAGGAGACGCTGCCATGGACGACGCCAAGATTTTCGACCGCCAGCCCAATGTCGCCACCGACGATTGCGTGTTGTTTTCCATGCGGAACCTGCCCCTGCTCGAACAGGGCACCAGCTACGATCCGCTGGCGACGGCCGAAAACCTCTGGGTCAACATCAAGGTCTACGCCAGCGGCGGCGAAAACGCCCTGCACGCCCACGGCGGCGAGGATCATGCCTTCATCATCCTGCAAGGCAAGGCGACCTTCACATTCGGCGACGGCCGCACCTCCGAGGTCGGCAAGCACCAGGGCGTGATGATCCCCAAGAACGCGAGCTACAAGTTCATCGCCGACGAGACGGAAAACCTCGTGATGCTGCGCGTCGGCGGCGGCGAGCGCAAGGAAAAGGGCCTGACCGAACTCACCAAATTTGGCACCCCCAAGGAAATCGTCCGTCAGACCTCGTTCTCCGATGGCCGCACCAAGGTCGGCAACGCGCCGGAGAACGGCGAATCCTCGAAGAAGCGCGTCTACGCCAAGGGCAAGTATTTCTCGCCCGAATGAGCGGATGGCTCTGACCCTCACGCCGGATGACGCCGGAACGGCGGGCCTAGCGCCCGCCTTTTGATTTCAACCTATATGGAGCGACCATGCCCGAATTAGCCGTTGACGCCACCAAGTTTGCCGGAATGTCCGAAGAACAGGCCAGAAGCTTCCCGCGCCGCACCGTGGTCGGCGAACGTCTGACCGACGCGCAGGCCGAAGCCATGCCGAAGATGATCTCCACCGATTCGCACGTGATGGAGCCGGACGAACTGTGGAAGGAACTGCCGCCGCGCCTGCGCAAACGCCTGCCCAACGTGCCGTTCCGCAATTCGCCCCCCGGCGCCACCGATCCGCATCTGCGTCTGCAGGATCAGGATTCCGATGGCGTCGCCGCCGAAATCCTGTTCCCGAACTACGGCATGGCCCTCTATGCCCTCGAGCGCGAGGACACGGAGACCCAGCAGGAGGCCTTCAAGGTCTACAACGACTGGATGCACGACTTCTGCAAGACCGACCCGAACCGCCTCTACGGCGTGCCGCTGGTGTCCGTCTACGACATCAAGGCGGGCATCAAGGAGATGCAGCGCGGCCACGACATGGGGCTCAAGGGCGCGATGATCTGGCAGGTGCCGCCGGACGATCTGCCCTTCCTGTCCGATCACTACGAGCCACTCTGGGCAGCCTGCGCCGAAGCCGAACAGCCGGTGATCTGCCACATCCTCACCGGCCATTCCTACATGAAGACAGGCCACAAGGGCGGTGTGCTGGGGCTCAAGGATTCATCGAACACCAAGACCTTTGACTCCGCCTCGACCCTGTTCGACATGATCTTCTCGGGCGCGTTCGATCGCCATCCCAAGCTGCGCCTTTTGCTGGCCGAAAGCGAGATCGGCTGGATCCCCTTCCTGTTGCAGCAATGGGACTATTACTTCGACCGCCACGGCAAGACGAACCCGCTGCCGATCAAGCGCAAGCCGAGCGAGATCTTCGCCGAGCACATCTACGGCACCTTCCTCGAGGACTACGTCGGCACGCGCTTCTTCTCGTGGTGGGGCCAGAACAATTGCATGTGGTCGAACGACTATCCGCATTTCAACATGACGTTCCCGCATTCGCGGCACGTCGTCGAACTACACCTGAAAGGCCTCGACGACGAACGCCGCAACCGGCTGACCCGCAACAACGCGATTGACCTGTTCAAGCTGAAGTTCTGAACGCGGACAGACAGAGTCATTGACGGGGGCGGCGTTACAAACGCTGCCCCCCCTTTATTTATAGAGCGAACGCTCACCGCCGGCTTGTGGCGGCGGGCGATTGCGACGGATCAATTTCAAGAGGTTTCGTAAAATCTGCATGCGCAGGATGCAAAGCGCGAACCTTTGGGCGCAGAAGCCGAAACTATGGGCATCCGAAAACCCCTTATTCCGTGCCTAAATTCCACGCATGGCCGTTCAGCGCTATCAGGCGGATCAACCGCATGACGCCCGGACGTCTGGTGATGCGATGTGGGAATCGGAAGTCCATACGGCGACAATGACGAGCCCCGACGACGTCAGCGGCGTCGCGGCTTTGTTTGCTCGCGGAATTGTCGATCCGGCGCATGTGGTGGCGATCATCGCCCAGACGGAAGGCGACGGCCATGCCCGAGGCTATTGCGCCCTTATGCTCCGGCTGCTGTTCGCCGATCATCTGAGGATATCCGAACCCGAGGTCTTCGACCGGATTCCGATGCTAATGATCGGCGGCGTCGCCGGATTGATGACGCCGCACTTGACGATCTTTGTACGCAAACCACCGACAGCGGCGGCAGCGCCAACCGGGCGGCGCCTTTCTGTCGGCGTCGCCAGCACGCGCAAGCTGCTGCCTGAGGAGTATGGAACCGTCGTGCAGGCGCATCTGGTAGCGGACGCTGTTCGCGAAGCCATGGCGCAGGCGGGCACGTCCGACCCAGCCGATGTCGCCTGCGTCGAACTGAAATGCGCGCAACTGACATCTTCGCGCATGGCGGACGCCGCTTCGCGCAAGGCGACGCTCGCAAGCTCCGATCCGCGCCTCAGTTCTCAATTGTGTCGCGGCGCGGCGGCGCTTGGCGCAGCCATCGCGCTCGGAGAGGTCGCGGCGGACGATTTCGACCAGGAGGCGATTGCACGCCGTCCGGATCTCTACACGCTCAAGGGCTCAGCCTCGTCCGGCACGGAACAGGATTGTGTTCGCGTGCTGCTGCTGGCGAACGTCAAGGGCGCGCCAGGGCGCTTTGTCGCCGGCGCTGGCGTCATGACCCATCAACTCGATCTTCCGGGCGCACAGCAAGCGTTCATCAATGCTGGACTTAAACTCGATCAGGGAATCCTTGCCGCCGCCGACCGCCCCAAATTCGTCACAGCCTTTGTGAACGCAGGCGCCGACACGACGACCCAAACGCTCGGCCTACGCCACACAATGAAGACCGACCTGATGGCGCATTACACCGGCCATATGGCGAAGGCGCTTGCGCACGCGGCCGTTGCGGGAATCGCCCAGAACGCGCTCGTGCTCGGTAATGCCGGGGCCGAACATCAGGGACCGCCCGGCTCCAATCTCGTCTGCGTCATCGCAAGAGCGGAGTGAGCGATGCAGGCCGTGATAAAGCAAAAGATGAGAACTCTGGCCAGTCCGATGCTGTTCGGGCTTGCACTCTTGCTGCTTTGGGAAGCGATCTGTCAGGCCCTGTCGGTGCCGCGCTTCGTCCTGCCGAAGCCGACCGCGATCGCCTACATGCTCGGCCATCGCTGGAGCGTGATCTGGCCGAACATGCTGCAGACGCTGGCGACGACGCTGTCAGGCTTCAGCATCGGCGTGACGATCGGTTTTATCCTTGGTGTCTGCCTCGGCGGATCGACGCGGCTGTACAAGACGATCTTCCCAGCGCTCATTGGCGTCAACAGCGTGCCCAAGGCAGCGCTGGTGCCGTTGATCATTCTGTGGGCGGGCCTTGGCTCCACGCCTGCCGTGGTGACGTCGGCGGTGATCGTGATCTTCCCCATCGCGGTCGTCGTCGCAACCAGCATCGCCACGATGGATTCCGAACTGAAGGACGTGCTGCGCTCGCTCGGCGCCAGCCGGTTCGACACGATTGTGAAAATCGGCATCCCGCAATCCATGCCGTATTTTCTCGGCTCCCTGAAGATCGCGATCTCACTGTCGTTCGTCGGCACGATAGTTGCTGAGTCCGTCGCAGCCAATCGCGGCCTTGGCTACATGATGAACAGAGCCGCTTCAGATTTCGACTTCGAACTCGTGTTCGCCGGCGTGGGAGTGCTCGCCGCACTCGGCATCTTCTTCTACGCGATTTCGGTTTTCTGCGAACGGCGTCTGGCTGCCTGGGCCTATCGGCGGAGGGATTGATGAACAAGTACGCATCACATGCAGATACAATTCGCCAACGCGCCGACACGCAGGAAGCGAAGCGGGCGGCCTCGAAGCTTTGGCCGCTTGTCGCACTCGCCGCAGCGGCGCTCACGGCCTTACCGGCCACAGCCAAAGACAAGGTGACGATGTCGCTCGCGTGGTCGATCGGCGGCTCCAACAACGGCGTGTTTCTGGCGATAGACAAGGGTTATTTCGCCGAAGAGGGCATTGATCTCGAAGTCGTTCCGGGCAACGGATCGTCCAACACCGTGAACCGCGTCGCAACCGGCACCTTCCAGTTCGGCGTCGGCGACACGCCGTCGATCGTGCGCTTCAACGCCCAGAACCCAGACGCTAAGATCAAGTCGATCTACAATCATCAGCCGACGGATCTCAGCATCGTCACTCTCAAGGGCCGCGGCATCACGAAGCCGGAAGACCTGAAAGGTCGCATCCTCGGCGCGCCGACAGGCGACACCGCCTACAAGATGTTCGGCGCATTCAGCAACGCGACGGGTGTGAAAGACACGGACGTGAAGTGGGAACATATGGCGGCAAATGTGCGTGAAGCCATGCTGATCCGCGGCAGCGTCGACGCCATCACGGCCAATCAGGCGACCGCCTTTTTCGCGCTGAAGTCCGCAGGCGTTTCCGAAAAGGACATGGTGTTCATCATGTATCCCGATGTCGGCGTGAAGCTTGCCGGCGCGGGTCTGATGACGCCCGAATCCCTGATCAAGAAGAACCCCGACCTCGTGAAGCGTTTCGTTCGCGCCTACAACCGCGGCTCAATGGATACGTTCCGCGACACGCCCGCGGCTGTCGACGCTGTTCTCAAGCGCGAAGTCCTGCTCAAGCGCGACCTCGAACTCGAGAAGGCGCGTCAGATGAACCTGTCCATCGGTGGCCAGACGCTGGTGAAGGAAAGCGGCCTCGGCGCATTCTCGGACAGCATCATTCAGGGCACGATCGACATCATGACCCAGACGGAAGGCTTGAAGGAGAAGCTCACCATCGCCGACGTGATCGACACATCCTTCTTGCCGCCTCTGAAGGACCGCACCCTGCCGGCCCCGGTGGCGAACTGAAGCGGGCGCACTAGCCATGACCGCGCCACTCGTCGATATCGATCGCGTGACCCTCACATACGACGCGGGCGCTGCCGGCACGCCCGCACTCGGCGAGACCAGCATGCGGATTCGCGAAGGCGAGTTCGTAGCAGTCGTGGGACCAAGCGGCTGCGGAAAATCATC
>CANJEY010000299.1 GCA_947472615.1 Beijerinckiaceae bacterium | reverse complement strand
GCCAGCATTGCCCGCGATGCCGTGGCGGATGGGCGAGCAGTGCGCGTCCTTCTCCCGCGCGCGGGAGAAGGTGTCATGCGCAGCATGACGGATGAGGGGCTTCGGCGTCGTGCAAAGTCTTGTTTTACGCCCAGACGCCGTGGGCATTATCCGCGAGGCCCTCATCCGCTTCGCATTCGCTCAGCACCTTCTCCCGTCGTGACGGGAGAAGGGCGCGCCGAAATGGTGAGTCTTACATTCCCCGTTGCAACTTCTCAGCAATCATCGGCGCGAAATAGGTCAGCACGCCGTCGCAGCCGGCGCGCTTGAAGGCGATGAGGCTTTCGATCATGGCCTTGTCGCCGTCGATCCAGCCGTTCTGCGCGGCGGCCATGATCATCGCGTATTCGCCCGACACCTGATACGCGAAGGTCGGCACGCCGAACTGGTCCTTCACGCGGCGGCAGATGTCGAGATACGGCATGCCGGGCTTCACCATCACCATGTCGGCGCCCTGTTCGATGTCGAGGCCGACTTCGCGCAGCGCCTCGTCGCTGTTGCCGGGGTCCATCTGGTAGGTGCGCTTGTCGCCCTTCAGGAAGCCGCCGGAGCCGACCGCGTCGCGGAACGGGCCGTAGAAGGCCGAGGCGTATTTCGCCGAATAGGCCATGATCTGCACATGCTCGAAGCCCTCGTCGTCGAGGGCGGCGCGGATCGCCGCGATGCGGCCGTCCATCATGTCGGAGGGGGCGATCACGTCCGCGCCGGCGCGCGCCTGATTGAGCGATTGCGACACCAGCGCCTCAACCGTCTCGTCGTTGACGATCTCGTCGCCGCGCAACAGGCCGTCGTGGCCGTGGCTGGTGTAGGGATCGAGCGCCACGTCGAGCATCAGCCCGACGCCCGGAACCGCGGCCTTGATGGCGCGCGTGGCGCGGCAGACGAGGTTGTCGGGATTGTGCGCCTCCGTCCCCTCGTCGTTGCGCAGCTTCGGATCGGTGTTGGGGAACAGCGCCATCGCCGGAATGCCGAGACGCTCGGCGCGTCTGGCTTCCTCCACCGCAAGGTCGATGGTGACGCGGTCGACGCCCGGCATCGAGGCGACCGGCTCGCGCCGTCCCTCGCCCTCGATGACAAAGATCGGCCAGATCAGATCGTTCGTGGTGACGACATTCTCGCGCACGAGGCGGCGCGACCATTCGGTGCGGCGGTTGCGGCGCGGGCGCACCGGAAGGTCGAGCTTGAAGAAATCGTCGGGCGCGGACATGGGCGGCTCCATCTGGCTTGTGCTGGACTAGCACGGCGCGGAAAGGGCGGGCAATTCGTCGCGCACCGGAGGATGGACGCCCCGCCGCGCCTGTGGCACGGTTTGCGGAACAGCCAGACGAGGGATCGAAACGCCGATGACGGACTACATCGTTGCCAAGGCAGGCGATATTCCAAGCAGGAGCGCCATCGCGGTGCAGGCGGGCCGGCGCGAAATCGCGGTGTTCAACATCGAGGGCGAATATTTCGCCATCGCCAATTCGTGTCCTCACAAAGGCGCGTCGCTGTGCGACGGGCCGATCGAGGGCAAGATGGTGCGCTGCCCGTGGCATCACTGGAACTGGCGACTGGACGACGGCAAGCTTGAGACCGATCCGCGTCAGGGCCTGCGCACGTTCGAAGTCGTGCTCGATGGCGACGACGTGATCGTCCGCGCCTGATATGTTCGGCTAAGACCGGGAGAGACAGATGAATGTGATGACCGATCCGCGGCGCGAACACGCGACCCGCATCAAGCCGCAGCCCATTGATCCGCGCGGACGCGGCTACAGCGTCGTCGATACGGATTTCCACATCGTTCCCGACTGGGAAGCGCTGCGCAAATACATGAAGGAGCCCTATCGCTCCGAGGTGAACAAGTTCCCGCCGGTCGGCGGCGATTATTCGCCGAAATACGCCACCGGCCTCGAAGGCACCGGACAGGAAGTGCAAGGGCGCGCCAAGGACGCCGCCGACGTGCTGCGCATCATCGACGAGATCGGAGTCGAGACCGTGATCCTGTCGCCGGGATTCCAGCGGCCGCAGAGCATGTTCAATCTCGGCATTCTGGACGCCGCCTGCTCGGCCTACAACGATTTTCTGGTCAACGAGATTCTGCCCGCGAGCCCGCGCATCAAGGGCGAACTGATGATCAATCACCGCAACCCGGAATCCGGCGCGCGTGAAATTCGCCGCGTCGGCCATCATCGCGGCGTCGTCAGCGTCTACACGGAATTCGGCGGCAATTACGAGCCGATCGGCAGCGCGAAGCACGATCCGATTTTCGAGGCCGCGGTGGAGCACGATCTCGTCGTCGTGTCGCACATCGGCACGTTCTGGCAGCAGTTCACGCCGCTGCATCAGGGCACCCGCACATGGACCGAACTCGTCGGCATTTCGGCGGTGTCGACCTGCATGGCGTTTGTCGGCAGCATGATCATGCAGGGCATGTTCGACAAATATCCGTCGCTGCGCATGGTGATTCAGGAAGGCGGCTTCTGGTGGCTGCCGGAATTCATGGCGCGCGCGGACGATTATTATCTGTCGCATCCCGGCGACATCAAACTCGTCGAGCGCAAGGTCGAGATGGGCGAGCAGTTCCTGCGCAAGCTGCCGAGCGAGTATTTCGACTCCAACATCCGCTTCTCCAGCCAGCCTGTGTGCTTCCCGAAGAACCACATGCACTTCAAGCATCTGATGGAGATGTGCAACGGCGAGGACTGGCTGCTCTATTCATCGGACTGGCCGCACGCGACGTTCGATCCGCTGAACTGGGTGTTCCACCAGCACGTGTCGGAAGCCGGCCGCAAGAAGATCCTCGGCGACAATGCCCGCAACTGGTATCCGCGCCTCAAGCAGGACGGCTGATGGCGGACGGTCCGAAGATTCCGGAAGCCGCGCAGGACGCTTCGCCTTTCTGGACATTCTCGCTGAAGCTCTACGGCGGCAAACCCGTGCCGCCCGCCTGCCTGACGCTGCAGGACGGGGCGGGCGTCGACGTGAACGTGATGCTGTTCGCAATGTATCTTGCGCTCAGCGGGCGTCGCATCTCGATCGGCGACATGGCGGTGATCGAGGCGGCTGTGGAGGACTGGCGACTGTCGGCGGTCGTGCCGCTGCGGCACGTGCGGCGTTTTCTCAAGGAGCCGCCCGAGGCCTTCGCGCATGGAGCGTCGGCGGCCTTGCGCGACCGCATCAAGGCGGTGGAGCTGGAGGCAGAGCGCCTGCAGCAGGAGGCGCTCTACGCGCTCCGCCCGCTGTCGCAATGGGGCGACGGCGATGCGCCATCGCGCGTCACGGCGGCGCACAACATCGGCGCCTACGAGCATCTGATCGGCAAGAGCTTCGACCGGCAGGCGGTTTCGGCGCTGCTCGATGAATTCGAGGCGCGGTTCGTCAGGCCCGCCGCTTGACCTGCCGCCGCAACTTGCGCCACATCGCCTCCCGTACGCGTTTCAGGTCAGGAAAGTGCAGCAGGTGAGTTCGAGCGCGCCCCCAAGGATCATCGTCGGCATCAGCGGCGCGTCCGGCATCGTCTATGGCGTCCGCATGCTGCAGGTGCTGAAGGCTGCCGGAATCGAAAGCCATCTGGTCGTCAGTAAGGCCGCGGACATGACGCTCGGCTACGAGATCGACATGAAGCCGAAGGAATTGCGCGAACTCGCGTCCGTCGCGCATCAGTCCGCCGACATCGGCGCGTCGATCTCGTCGGGTTCGTTCAAGACGCTCGGCATGGTGATCCTGCCGTGTTCGATTCGCACGATGAGCGAGATCGCCTCAGGCGTCACCGGCTCGCTGATGAGCCGCGCCGCCGATGTGGTGCTGAAGGAGCGCCGCCGTCTGGTGCTGGGCGTGCGCGAGACGCCGCTGCACACCGGGCATCTGCGCACGATGCTGCAATTGTCCGAGATGGGGGCGATCATCGCGCCCGTGGTGCCGGCGTTCTACAACCGGCCGAAGACGATCGACGACATCATCAATCACACGGTCGGGCGCATTCTCGACCTGTTCGAGATCGACGCCGGCATCGTCAAGCGCTGGAAATCCGGCGAAGACGCGAGCTCCTGATCAGCGCGACAGCCGGATGGCGGTAAGCGACGAGCCGATCTGCGCGAAGGCGCGGGTGAGTTCGCCAGTCGAATTGGCGTCGAAGTAATTGCTCGACGCCGAGGCGCAATCTGCCAGCACGTTCTTGATCGTCGAATCGGTAACCTGGAAAGCGACCGTGTAGATCGCGATGCCGGCCGCCTTGATGTTGCGGCAGGTCTGGGCGGTCAGCTGGTTTGCAGCCGCTGTGTCGGCAGAATCGTGCTTCGGATAGTTGGGCGCATGGGTGTTGAAGCCATCCGTCATCAGCACGATCGTCTTCTTCGCGCCGCTGTTGGCGACCGCGCCGTCGCCGAAGGGAGCGTTCGGCGACAACAGGCGCCAGCCCCACAGCAGGCCGGGCGCGATATAGGTCTCGTTGTCCGTCTTGAGGCCGGCGATGGCGGACTTGATGACGTTGGCGTTGCTGGTGAGCCGCACGAGCGGCGACGAACACGAGCCGCTGACGCCCGGGACCGGGTTCGAATTCGTCACCGTATCGCCCAGATCGAGCGGGTAGTCGCGCGAGCCGACGCAGCCCTTCCAGTGGTAGGAGCTCGTGCTGGGTCCGCAGACCTGCACGGCGGGGCCGTCGCTGATCACCGGCTTGTGGGTGCTGGTGCACCTATAGGGAGCGCCGTCGCGGTAGCAGGTCTTGGTCGTCGTGACGGGCGCGCCATAGACCCGGTTCGGGTGCTTGGTCTCGCACTTGTTCGTCGTGGTGGTCCAGTCGGCTGTGTTCGACAGCCAGGATGCGCCCCGGTACGTCTCGCCGACGTTGACGTAGACGTCGAACGGGGCGAGCGCCATTTTCACGTTGGTGGCTGCGTTCGGCGTCGCAAACAGCGTGTCGACCAGCGAGGCGGCGGCAGCCTGCG
Source organism: Beijerinckiaceae bacterium (assembly GCA_947472615.1). Lineage (GTDB taxonomy): Bacteria > Pseudomonadota > Alphaproteobacteria > Rhizobiales > Beijerinckiaceae > Terripilifer. The sequence continues at coordinate 705 of CANJEY010000299.1, read as the reverse complement.
CGGTCGTCATCTTGACGCCCTCCATCGAGGCGGTCGTGTCGAACACCAGTGCGATTTCCGCTTTGCCGGCTCCGAACGTCGCCTGCGAGCGCACGGTGATGGTGAAGGAATTGGCGCCGAACAGGCCGCCGACCCGGTTGGGCGCGATGGTGGTGGCGGTCGCGACGATGCCGCCACTGGGCTCGATCGTCGGCTCGACGGTCGCCGGCTTCCCGTCCGAACTGCGGAACTGGCCGTTGACGTAATCAGTGACTGCCTTGCGCAGGTTGCCGGCCATCTGGTCGTTGTAATTGGCCGTGTGGGCGCGCATCTCGGCTGCCGCCAGAACGCCGCCATCAAGTGCTGCCTGCAGGCTCGCCTGCGTGCGAGTGGCGGAGGTGTAATCGACCGCTAGGCCGACTGCGCCGAGCAGCGGCAGGGCCGAGACGGCCATGATGGTGGTGACGCTGCCGGCGCGGCTCGCCGCAAAATTAGCGCACTGGCGAATTGCTGTCCGAAAAGTAATCGCCATCGAAATTCGTCCGCCAGTTCACGCGACTTCAGGCGCGACATTGCGGTCGAATAAAAAAGGATCGCTTAAGGCGATCGCAGAATAGCGCTTACAATAGCACCGTTCACGGATGCGTGATGCAGGAGGAGTGCGCCGCCGGATTATTCGGCCGCGCGCTTCATCTCCGGATAGGTGCAGCGAGCGTTGTCGACCTG
>CANJEY010000298.1 GCA_947472615.1 Beijerinckiaceae bacterium | reverse complement strand
TGAACCTGACCGAGCACTGAGAGACCGGCAGCCGCCGGGATCTCTCTCCCCCGGCAGCAAACCGAGACGCCCTCCGGACCGCCCCGTCCGGAGGGCGTTCGCGTTTTGAGCGGCCGCGGCACGCGGCCCTAACCGACATGACCGATATGGCAGGCTGCGAGGCCGGCGTGCAGCATTGCCGAACTCCAGTAGCAACCGCTCATCGACTGATGACCTTCGTGACGCGCGATGCGCGCCGCCTTCGAATAGATGATCGCCAGCAGGCCATACATGATGGCAAGCTGATTGGCGTTGATGACGGGAAGCAAAGCGTTCAAAGTGTTCATGGCCGGTTCTTTGGTTAGAGCCGACCGCCAAAGAATACGCCTTTGCTGGAAAACTAAACGCGCCTGTTGGAAGCGCGGAAATGCTTGGAAACGATTGGAAAGATGACTGATTTTTCGCAGCATCCTCCGCCCGGAAGCTCATTCGCCGTATTGCTCGATTTCCACCTCAATCGGGGCACGCGGCCGGATGGCGGTGTTTTGAGACTCGGCAAACCTTGGAACAACAAGGAATTTGCGAATTGTTTCGCTGCGCGGGAGGGCACGGTCACAGACAGGTCTGTGCGCAACTGGCGCGCAGGACGAGCGAAACCGCTAAATCTTTCATTGATCGAACAGTATCTTTTCGGCGACAAACCAGAATTCGATACGTGGCGGCAGGTTTTTCGCGAGGCCTATCGCACATGGCGCAATTCGGGCTCGGCGGAAGCCGCCAAAAGAAGCAGTTGATCTGGTCTCCCCCACCCCAACTCCGTCCCACATCCCCGCCAACCTCCCCTTTCCGTCGCTCGGCCCGCTGTTCAAGGGCCGCGACGCGATGCTGGAGAAGCTGCGCGCCATCCTCGCCCAATCCCACAACGCCGCCGTCGTCGGCCGAGCCCTGCATGGGCTGGGCGGGGTCGGGAAGACGCGGCTGGCGGTGGAATATGCGTGGCGCTACCGGGCGGATTATGCGGCGCTGCTGTTCGTCCCGGCGCAGGACGGCAACACGCTCGATAAGGGCCTTGCCGACATCGCCACCGTCCTCGATTTGCCGGAGAAGGCGGCTCCGCAGCAGGATGTGCGTGTCGCCGCCGCCCTGCGCTGGCTCAATTCGCATCGCGACTGGCTGCTGATCTGCGACAACGTCGACGATGTGGCGGCGCGCGATGCGCTGCTGCCGCGCATCGCCAATCTGGCGGGCGGCCATGTGCTGATCACCGGGCGGCTGGCGGATCAATCGCCCGCCTATCCGTCGCTGACGCTCGACGTGCTGGCGGTGGACGATGCGGCGGAGTTTCTGCTGGAGCGCGCCGCCCGCCGCGCGCAATCGCCCAACGATGCGGCGCTGGCGGGCGAACTCGCCGCGGAACTCGGCGGTCTGGCGCTGGGGCTGGAACAGGCGGCCGCCTATATCGAGCGGCGGCAGATCGGCTTTGCAGCCTATCTGAAACTCTGGCGCGAGAATCGCGAAAAGGTTCTCGGCTGGTTCGACAAGACCGCCACGGCCTACAACCACGATGTCGGGCTGGCGGCGACATGGATGACCTCCGTCGCGCAACTGACGCCCGATGGCCGACGCCTGCTGGCGCGGCTCGGCTGGCTCGCGCCCGACCCGATTCCGGATTCGCTGTTCGACGTTTCGGCCACGGGCGACGAGGCTTTTGACGCGCGCGAGGCGTTGGCGGACCTGCTGGCCTATTCGCTCGTCAGCGCTGGTGCCGAGAACGGCACGCGAATGGTGACCGTGCATCGACTGGTGCAAGATTTCGCCCGGCGGGAACTCGCGGCGGACTGGCCGGGAGCACTTAAGGAGGCGTTGGAATGGCTGAGTTGGGGATTTGCGTATGATCCGGACGATGTTCGTTCGTGGCCAGTGTTAGAGCCGTTAATGGCACATGCAATGGCCGTTGCTAGCGCTGCTGATCGCGCAAGTATTTCCAAGTCGACGGCAGATCTCTTGAATCGTCTAGGGATAGTTCTTAAGAGTAAGGCACGTTTTGCTGAAGCCGAACCACTATATCGGCGGGCACTCGAAATCTTCGAAAAGAGCGCGGGACCCAATCATCCTGATGTAGCGTCAACGCTCAACAATTTGGCACTCTTGCTATGTGCAACCAACCGCCTAGCGGAGGCCGAGCCAATGTTACGCCGTGCATTGACAATCGATGAGGCGAGGTTTGGGCCGCACCATAGCGAGGTGGCGACGAACCTGAATAATTTGGCAGAGTTGCTTCGCGCTTCAAATCGTTTTGAAGAAGCCGAGTCGTTATATCGCCGTTCTCTCGGGATTTCCAGAATGCGCCTAGGTCACAAAGATTCCAAAGTTGCTATCTGTCTCAATAATCTAGCCCTTTTGCTTCATACTATGGGACGTTATGAAGAATCGGAGCCGATGTATCGGCAAGCTCTTGAAATAGATGAAGATAACTGTGGACCCAATCATCCTAATACTGCAATTCGTCTCAACAATCTGGCTAGTTTGATGTCAGCAACAGATCGCCACGCAGAAGCCGAGACTATGTTCCGGCGGGCTGTTGTTATTGTTTCAAAATCACTGGGGGAACACCCAATGAGCAAGAGATTTTGCGACAACTACCGCTGTTGCCTCCTCTCCCTTGGCAAGAGCGAGGCGGCGGCGCAGTCTGCCGTCGATGCACTGATCGACGAGCATGCGCGCAAGCCCTGAAGCGCGTCCTTTCCCCGCGCGCGGGAGAAGGATTCGCGCACAGCACTGCGTTGAGGCCTCCTCAAATTGACAAACCTGCCCCCATGACTTTTCATGCCGGCGACTTCGGGAGCTGAAACCATGGCGCGGAAACTGTCCCTCGCATCACTGGCGGCCGCCGCGCTGGCGCTGGCTGCGGGCGCGCCCGCGCGGGCCGCCGAGCCGCTGCCGCTGGTGGCGGGCGTCGTGAAATCTGTCGAGGCCGACCGGCTTACCATTGCGCACGAGGCGATTCCGAATCTCGGCGTCGGCGAGGCGACCATGATCTTCCGCGCCGTCAGCGCAGACATCGTCCACAATCTCAGGGCCGGCGAGAAGGTGCGCTTCTCGGCGATGCGGATGAACGGGCAGGCGACCATCACGTCGCTCGTCAACGAATCCGCCCTGATGTCGGGCGAGTCCTGCGAATAGCGCGCTCATTTTTTCAAAGGTTCGACCATGAAGCGACTGCTCTCCGCCGCCGTGATTGCGTCCGTCGCGGGGTTCGCGTTCGCGGGTCCGTTCGAGGACGGCGCCGCGGCTTTCAGCGCCGGGAATTTCGCCGGCGCGCTGTCGTCCTGGACGGCGCTGGCCGAAGCGGGCGACGCGCGCGGCCAGTTCAACCTCGGCGTGCTGCACGATCAGGGCAAGGGCGTTGCGCAAGACCGCGCCGCAGCGCTGAAATTCTACCGGCTGGCGGCCGATCAGGGCGATTCCATCGCGGCGTTCAATCTGGGCGCTATGTATTTTGTCGGCGAAGGCGCGGCGAAGGACCCTGCCGAGGGCCTGAAATGGTATCGGGCCGCCGCCGCCAAGGGCGACGTGCTGGCGCAGTTCAATCTCGGCCTGATCCTCGCCGAAGGGCGCGGCGTGCCGCAGGATTATGCGGAGGCCGCCAAATGGTACGAGCAGGCCGCAGCGAAAAAGCACGCGCTGGCGCAGGCGAATCTTGCGACGCTCTACGCCAACGGGCAGGGCGTCGAGCAGGATCTCGGCAAGGCGGCGGACCTCTCGGAGAAGGCGTCGGAAGCCGTGATGTCGGGAGAGAGCAACTCGTCCTGCGGCTCCCAGCGCAGCGCCCAGATGCTCGAACAATGCCGCCGCGTCGTCCCGCGCATGTGAGTCAGCGGCGGATCGACGGCGCCTCGATCGGCAGGCCGCGTCCGCGCCACGCCATGAACAATTCCAGCGCCAGATATTCGGGCGAGCCGGCCGCATAGGGCTCGGCCCGCACGGACGTGTTGCACCACGCGAAGATGCGGTGGCGCGACGCCTGTCCGCGCCAGCTGACGCGATAGACCGGGAAGCCGTTCACCTGCCCCTGCGAGATGACGTCGCCGCGCAGCCGCAGGCCGGTGCGATCGTCATGGCACTGGCCGCAGGAGAGATCGAGCTGGCCGCGCCGCGCCTCGTAAAATGCCCGGCCCTGTTCGAACAGCGGCCGCGCCGGGCCGTCGATGTCGGGCGTCATCGGCATGCCGCGCGATTGCGCGGTGAGGAAGGTCGTCAGCGCCAGCATGTCGTCGGATTCATACGCGTAGGGCGCGGCCTTCATGCGCTCGCGCTCGGCATTGATTCGCATCTCGATGTTGACGAGGCCATTGCGGGCGGCGTCGAAAACCGGATAGCGCGCCGCGACGCCCACCATCGCGGTCGCGGCGTCGCCGTGACATGACGCGCAGGATTTGCGGTCGGGTCCGTCGGGCGCGTCCCAGAGATCGCGGCCGCGCTCCAGCGCGAATGCGCCGGGGTTCTGGAATTCGTCGTCCTGCAACGTGCGCGTCGCGGGCGTCAGAAAGAGATAGCCAGATTTGCGGCCTTCCGTCTCGTACGGAACGGACGTTGAATCCGCAGCGCGCGGCGGTGCGGCGGAATAGCCGGTCAGTCCGCAGACGATGAGCGCGGAAGCCAGCTTCCAGCGCGGCAGGGGCGCAGCCATTTAAGGCTCCTTCAGCGACAGCAGATAGGCGACCACGTCCTCGATCTGCTGCGGCGTGTAGATCGTGCGGCCGCGAAACTCGGCGCCGACGCGGTTCAGTCCATCGGTGCGAAAATATGCCGGCATGATCGACTCGGGATTGAACGCCTTGGGGTCCATCAGCCGCGCCCGCAGCGCGCCCGCCGAATACCGCGACCCGATGCCGGCCAGCGGCGGGCCGATCTCGCCGTGGTCTGGCTCTTCGGGGATCGGCAGCGCGTGGCAGATGAGGCAGGTCACATGCGTCATGTCCCGCACGGTTTGGCGTCCGCGCGCCGGATTGCCGGGCTCTGCGGTCAGCGGCGCGGGGACCTCGCCGTTCTCGATGCGATATGTGGCGGGAGTCTGCGCCTGCGGGGACGAGACAAATCCTGCCGCCATCAGCAGACACGAGCCGATCACCGCGCGCCAGATCATCGCCGGTCAGCCGAACATTTCGGTCGTGGCGCTGGCGTACCAGCCGCGCGCATATTCGGCTTCCTGTTTGCGGAAGGCGGCGCTGGCGCCGGTGGGGCTGACGCCGCCCGCACCCTGTACGGCCGCAATCGATCCGTCCGGCGTCGCGCGAAATACGTCGACGACCGTGATGCCGTAGTCCGGCGCGACGAGGCTGTAGCAGGTGTTGATGAAGGAGGGCGCAGACGGCGTTTCGCCGCCCTGCAGCGCCGCGATGGCGAACGCGCAGACCTTCGCCTGACTGCCTGCCGAGAAGCCCGACTTCGGCATCGCGCCCGCGATGATCGAATCGCCGATGATGTGGATGTTCGGCGTGATCTTCGACTCGAACGTCGTCGGATTGATGGCGCACCAGTCGCCGCCGCCGGTCAGTCCGGCAGTATGGACGAGCGAGGCGGCGCGTTGCGGCGGAATGACGTTGACCACATCGCCCTTCTGCTCGCCGAATTCGGTGTAGACCGTCATGGCGGCCGGATCGACGCGCACGAGATTGCCGTTCTGGGCAAACGGAATC
>CANJEY010000297.1 GCA_947472615.1 Beijerinckiaceae bacterium | reverse complement strand
CGCCGCGATGCCAGCGCCCTGCCCTCCGAACAAGGGCACAGCAGCGACCGTTGCAGGCAGCGCAATTTTGGCAGCCAGAGGTAGATCCGATTTTGCGTATGCCTTCACCGCCCCCGAAACGCTGTGAAAAACCATGGAGAGAACTTTGCGACCGTCCAATCGCTTGTATAACTCTGCAAATTTTTGCTGCCTATTGAGGTTAGAGGCAACAATATCGCGCGAGGCGGACAGCCAGTTGACCGCTTCGACGCGTTCCTGCGGTTGAGGAATATGCTTCACCGACGAGACAAAGATGCCGACGATCCAGTTGGATATTGTCTCCCTAATTCGATCCAACATGGAGCGCGGCTCCTGCGCGAACTTTGCGATCACGAATAGATGGGGAACCGCCGTGTCAGCTCGTCCACCCGGCTGCGCACATGCGCTTCCGCGTCCGCATTGCCGGCGTCGCCGTTTTTCGCCAGCCCGTCGAGCGTCTCGACGATCAGCTGGCCGACCTGCCGGAATTCGGCGACTCCGAAACCGCGCGAGGTGGCGGCCGGCGAGCCGAGACGCACGCCCGATGTCACGAACGGCTTTTCCGGATCGAACGGCACGCCGTTCTTGTTGCAGGTGATGTGGGCGCGGCCAAGCGCGGCTTCCGCCGCCTTGCCGGTGAGCTTCTTGGGCCGAAGATCGACCAGCATCAGGTGATTGTCGGTGCCGCCGGTGACGATCGCGAGCCCGCCGTCGACCAGCGTCGCGGCCAGCGCCTTGGAATTGTCCACTACCTGATGCGCGTAGGCCTTGAAGTCCGGCCGAAGCGCTTCGCCGAACGCCACCGCCTTGCCGGCGATGACATGCATCAGCGGTCCGCCCTGCAGGCCGGGGAAAATCGCCGAGTTGATCTTCTTGGCGATCTCGTCGTCGTTGGTCAGGATCAGACCGCCGCGCGGGCCGCGCAGGGTCTTGTGGGTCGTCGAGGTGACGACGTGGGCGTGCGGGATTGGCGATGGATGCGCGCCACCCGCCACCAGACCGGCGAAATGCGCCATGTCGACCATGAAATACGCGCCAATCGAATCGGCGATCTTGCGGAAGCGCTCGAAATCCCAGAAGCGCGAATAGGCCGAACCGCCCGCGATGAGGAGCTTCGGCTTGTGCTGCAACGCCAGCGCCTCGACATTGTCCATGTCGATCGTGTTGTCGGTCTGCGTGACGCCGTAGCTGACCGGCTTGAACCAGCGGCCCGACATGTTGACCGGCGAGCCGTGCGTCAGATGTCCGCCCGCCGCGAGGTCGAGGCCCATGAAGGAATCGCCCGGCTGCAACAGCGCCAGAAACACGGCCTGATTGGCCTGACTGCCGGAATTGGCCTGCACGTTGGCGTGCTTGCAGCCGAAAAGACGCGTGACGCGCTCGATGGCCAGCGATTCAGCAATGTCGACGAACTGGCAGCCGCCATAGTAGCGGCGGCCCGGATAGCCCTCCGCATATTTATTCGTCATCACCGAGCCCTGCGCTTCGAGCACGGCGCGGGAAACGATGTTTTCGGATGCGATCAATTCGATCTCGTTGCGCTGGCGGCCGAGCTCGAGCTCGATGGCCTTGGCGATCTCGGGATCGGCTTCCGCGAGGCTTGCGGCGAAAAAGCTGTTGGACAGGGCGCTGGCCCCGGTCGCTGATTGGGTTTGGCTCGTCACGAGACCGGAACTCCATGAGGCGCGGCGCGCGCCGGTTGGGACTTTCGCCGCCAAAGCAGAATTGGACGCTAAGGCGTCTACATATGGCCCATTCTTGGCGGGAACACACTTGCCTTAGCACGCTCGTTTCGCAAGGTGAAGGCGCAGGACGTCCCGAACGGCCGGGACCATCAACAAAAAAGCCCGCCGGGGCCGCCGGCGGGCTCGAACCGGAAAACCGGCAGGCTATTCCTCGTCGAACGTCGCGACGCCATTCTTACCGGCGGCCGCGCCACTCGCCCCGAAGCCGTCGCGCTTGTAGATGTCGTCGCGGAACTGGACGATGCCTTCGGTGGCCCAGGCGGTGATGTAGACCCAATAGACTGGCACGGTCGGTGAAACCTTGACGGCGACCTGCTGCCCGGACCGGATCGTCTCGTCGATCTTGTCGCGGTTCCAGCCCGGATTGTCGCGCAGCAGCCAAGCCACATAGTCGCGGACGTTCTGGACGCGCACGCAGCCCGACGACACGAAGCGCGAATCGTCGCCGAAAATGCCCTTCTCGGGGGTGTCGTGCATGTAAACGCCGGAGGGATTGGCGATATTGATGCGCACGAAGCCGAGCGAATTGATGTCGCCGCCCGGATCCTGACGGAAGCGGTAGTTGGTGGCCTCCATCGAGTTCCAGTTGATGGCGGTCGGGGGAATTTCGACGCCCTGCCCGTTGAAGGCGCGAATCTTATGATCGGACAGATAGTTGCGGTCGGCCTGCATCTTCGGGATCAGATCCTTGCGGATGATCGAGGCCGGCACGGTCCAGTAGGGGTTGAAGTTGATTTCGAGCGCCTTGGTCTGCATCACCGGCGACTGGCGGTCGATCTTGCCGACGCCCGCGACGTGATGGGTGGCGATGACGCCGTTCTCGACCGTCTGCACTTCCGCGCCCGGAATGTTGAGGATGACATGGCGCGTCCCGAGATTTCCCGAGAAGGTCTTGAGTCGGACGAGATTGATCTCAAGCTGGCGGGCGCGCTCCGACGTCGGCACGTTGAGGGCCGCGAAGGTCTGCTGCGCCACGATGCCGGTGGAGCCGATGCCGTGGCGGGCCTGAAAGCGCTTTACGCCCGCTTCAACATACGAATCGAAAACCGGAGACTGGCCGGTCGAGGCGTCGAGATCGCCGGACGCGATTAGACGACGGCGAAGGGCGACCACGTTGGGGCCGCGCACGCCGACCTTCAGGGTCTGGCCTGTGGGAACGGCGGGCCAGCCGCCGCGCGACGCCAGATCGCGATAGAGCGCCAGCGCCTGCTCGGTCTGCGCCACAGTCTGCGGCGACAGCAGCGGCGTGGTAGCGCGCGGCACCGTCAGACGCTCGTCGGCGTCGTACTTCTGCACCCATTCGGCCTGATTGAAGTCGACCGGTGCAGCCAGAACTTCGGAATACCGGCCGAAGACGATCGTCGCCAGGCCCAATCCGAGGCCGCGTCCGAAGTCACGCCGGGAGAGAGTTGCGTCAGCTTTCAGCAAAATTCGCTCCAGTCCAGTCTTGCGCCCGCGATCCAGATGCCGGGCGGTCGATCGTCGATCGCCTGCCGGGCGTCGGCCAATCCGGCGGCTTGTTCGACGCGAGCCGCGACTCTCATCGCTCGCCTGCAAACACTAACGTCGAAAAAGCAACCAACAGGTTACCATGTCGGGGCACTTATTGGAACGAAGCTGGGGCCAATTTGTGGCGGCCAAGCCGCCCCAACGCAGGATGCGCCACTCGCCCTCTGAAATAATGGGACAATCCGCCCCGATCACGGACGTTTGACCATAGTTGACGGCGCGCCAACGAAAAAGGGCCCGCCGAAGCGGACCCCTTGAGCCCCCAAGCCCCTGCCCCGATTCAGAGGCGGTAGCGGATCTGGTCGGTCCAGTAGCGCTCGAGGCGCGACAGGGACTGGTTCAGCCGCTGGAATTCTTCGCACGAGATGCCGCCGATCTGTTCGACCGTGAGGACATGCTTCTCGTAAAGCGCGCTGACGATCTCGTGCACGCCCTTGCCCTTTTCGGTCAGGCTGATGCGGACCGAGCGGCGGTCGACGCGCGAGCGGGCGTGGTGGAGGTAATCCATCTCGACCAGCTTCTTTACGTTGTAGGAGACGTTGGAGCCGAGGTAGTAGCCGCGCGTGCGCAGCTCGCCGGCCGTCAGTTCCTTGTCGCCAATGTTGTAGAGAAGAAGCGCCTGTACGGCGTTGATGTCGCTGCGTCCGCGACGGTCGAATTCGTCCTTGATGACGTCGAGCAACCGCCGATGCAGGCGCTCCACCAAGGTCAACGCTTCAAGATAAGCCGGACGAACTTCCTTGATACGTTCCGCCCGCGGCTGCGATGCTTCGGCTTTCATCACTGTATTCATGGCACACCCCGTTACGTTACTATGGCCTGACCATTTATCTGGCTGGCTCTCTTATGGGTTGGACTATAGGGGGGCCGAATGAAGACGAGTTTAAATAACAGCATGAATGCGATGTTTACTTCTGTGGGTGAATCAATAGTGAAATAAAGGCCTGATTTACAATGAAAATCGCTTAACCAAAGCGGCCCGCGCAGAGCCCGTTTTGGGGCCTGTTTTCACATCGCGTCGCGCTCGCGCGCGGCGTGCCAGGTGAGCACGAAATAGGTGATGACCAGCACCACGTCGATGGCCAGCGTCAGGCGCGGATTGTTGAAAAAGCCGGGCGTCAGAATGGTCAGGAAGGCTTCCGACGCGACGACCACCAGCCACAACACCCCGCCCCATGGCGTCGCCAGCCACAGGCCGATGGCGGCGAGCAGATCGGTCAGGGCGAAGAAGATGATGGCGATCGCCCGATCGGACGGCATTGTGTCGAAGATGGCGTGCGCCGGCAGCAGGATCTCGGCCCAACGGACAAGGCCCTGAAACAGCCAGAGCGCCGCCACGATCCGCATGAACACGACAAGCAGAAATCCCCAGCGGGTGGCTTCCCGCCAGTTGCGAACCTTGTCGCCGATGCGGATGGCGTCGCGACTTGCATCGCCCGCGCCTGGCTGCATGGAGTTCATGGTTTTCCTTTGCCTAAGCGGCATAGCGGCCCGCCAACAGACGGTCAACGCGCAGCTTGACCGTTACGGTTGACTCCGCCGGGCCGGAATGGTCTGGTTTGGTTCGAGATCGCTTCAATAAAGGGAGATTGCGGCGATCCTGCAGAGTTGACGGAGCGGCGCGGCGCCGTGTTCCGCTCGACATCAGAGCTCGTGAATCTGCATGGCTGTTTCGACCACGAAGAGAAAAAAAGCCCGCGCGTCTTCGGCTTCCGGCGCCCTCCCCCGGCATGGCATCCGGTCCATTGGCGTCGGCGTCTCGCTGCTCAATGTTATCGCAAAGCTTGGCCGTCCATCGACGCTCACCGAAATCGCCGCCGCTTCGGGCATGTCGGCGACGCGCGCGCATCGTTATCTGCTAGGCCTCGCCAGCACGCGGCTTGTCGAACACGATCCATTGTCCAGCCGCTATGAACTAGGCCCGCAAATCGTCGAACTCGGCGTCGCGGCTCTGGGTCGAATCGACGCTGTGAAAGTCGGCCTGTCAGCCATGGCGGCGCTCACCGAAAAGACACGCCACGCGTCCGTGATCTGCGTCTGGGGCACCAACGGTCCCACGGTGATCCGCTCCGAACACGCGGGTCTCGATACAGCTGTCCGCATCCGGGAGGGGCGTAATCTCGGCATGCTGCACAGCGCGTCCGGCCGCATCTTTCTCGCCTATCTGCCGCGCCAGAAGACGGCGGCCCTGTTGCAGCAGGAAATCCGCCTGTGGGACGCCGCCGCGAAAGGCGTTCCTCCGCCGGGCGAAGCGCGGATCGAAGCGATCATCGCCAATGTGCGCGCAAAGGGCGCAGCGTCGTCGAACGGCGGGCAGTTGCCCGAATTCGCAGCCGTCGCCGCGCCGGTGTTCGACCATCAGCACAATCTGGCTCTATCGATCGCGTCGATCGGAACAGCGGGGCAT
>CANJEY010000296.1 GCA_947472615.1 Beijerinckiaceae bacterium | reverse complement strand
GCTGACGCGCTTCGTCCTCGAGCAGCGCCTGACGGTCGGCTACCGGGATCTGATAATAGTCGGGATGGATTTCCGAGAAGGCCAGAAAGCCGTGCCGGTTGCCGCCGTATTCCACGAAGGCCGCCTGCAGCGACGGCTCGACGCGCGTGACCTTGGCGAGATAGATGTTGCCGCGCAGCGGCTTCTTATTGGCGGCTTCGAAATCGAATTCTTCGACCCGGTTACCGCGGAGCACCACCACCCGGGTTTCTTCCGGGTGAGATGCGTCGATGATCATTTTGTTGGCCATGGCGAACTCTTGCTGTCATGGCGCCGATCGTCACAGCTGTTTCGTGCTGGATACGCGTGCACGCCCGCGCGAACTGTGCGCGGCTGGGCGATGTCGGACGCCAAAAGGATGATTGGGATGGGAATTCCGGAATTGCGGCGGCGCCGTTCGCGACGCTTCCGCGCGCGGACGAGCCGCGCAAGCTGACCACGGCGAGGCCGCGGCCGGGTTCGTCAGAAAGTGAAGGCCCGCAGGGCATGCGCCGAGAGATCGCCCGCAGGGAGCCGGATGAACGGCGGCTTGCAAGCTGACCTTCGTTGCGCTTCTCGGACACGGCGCCCGCGGCGGAATAAAGCATTCGACAGAACCTGACTCGATCCGCCTCTGGCAGAGGCGGTCAAATCCCGGTCCGGGTCGAACAAGAGCCGAAACGGCCCGCTGAGGCTCCTTTGCCGTGACGCAAAATCCCCAAAGGGCGCGGCGTCGAGACGCTGGAGTAGGGTTCCGATTGCGAACCAACGGAACCAAAACGCTGAGTCCCGGACAGGGACCCGCGTACTTAAGGGGAGGTTCGCCGATTTGGCAAGCGCGAATGCATAAAAGTGTTGCAGCTTGGCAACGGCTCTTCGGACTTCGGTTCGGGCCCCTTACGTCTCGTTAACCATGGGTCCGCTATGGCTTAAGGAATCGTAGAGGGCTTCTCGCCCGGACGCTGCGGGGCGCATGGCTCGATCACTTTCCCAGGGACGCACGGAACGCAGACCCGACGGCTTCGCCGCCGCGTGGCGCGCGCTTGCGCCGTTGACGCTGATCTCGGTCCTGCTCGCCTCGACCGCCGTGTCGGGACCGCGCGCGTCCGACTGGAATTTGCGGAGCGCCGCCACCGAAGCTGCCGCGCCCACTTCGGCCGTCGTGGCGACCGATCCGGCCGCGTCAAGCGTGCCGTTCGTCAGCGCCGTTCACCTTGCCCAGACCGGCGATCTGACCCGGCTGGTGTTCGATTTGTCGGGGCCGGTCGATGTGTCCGCCTTCGTGCTCGGCGATCCGCGCCGCATCATCGTCGATCTGCCTGAATTGTCGTTCCGCATCGACCCCGAATCGGGGCGACCCGCCGCCGGCCCCAAGCCCGCCAAGGGCCGCAATGCGCGCGCTCCTGTGGTGAAGCCGCTGGCTGGCGTGATCGCCTCTTACAGGTTCGGCCTGTTCGCGCCCGGCAAGTCGCGCATCGTGGTCGATCTGGCGGAAACAGCCCGAATCGTCCGCGCCGAGGTCGAGACGACGCCCGGCGCCGGCTCGCGTCTGGTGCTCGATCTGGCGAAAGCAGACGCCGCAACGTTCGCCAAGGCCGCCGCCGCCGGCGAGAAGGTCGCCGCTTCACAATCAGGTGAGCCCCGTCCGGGCAAGACCGCTGCGGGCGACGCGTCTCTGCCGATCGTGGTTCTCGACCCCGGGCATGGCGGCATTGACGCCGGCGCTCATGGGGCGTCGGACACGCAGGAAAAGGTTCTGGTCTTCGATTTCGCCAGGAGTCTCGCGGCGCATCTGGAGGCGCAGGGGCGCTACCGTGTGCTGATGACCCGCACCGAAGACATCTTCGTACCCCTCAGTGAGCGGGTGCAGATCGCCCGCAACGCCGGCGCGGCGCTGCTCATTTCGATTCACGCCGACACACTGTCGGATGCGGCCGGCGTTTCGGGCGCGACAGTCTATACGGTCTCGGACCGCGCCTCCGACGCCGAGGCGGCGCGTCTGGCCGATAAGGAAAACAAGGCCGATCTGGTCGCCGGCCTCGACAGCAAGGAAGACGCCAGCGACGTCTCCGACATCCTGTTCGATCTGACCCGCCGTGAAACCCGCGCCTACAGCCATGTCTTCGCCCGCACGCTGATCGGCTATTTCAAGGAATCCGCGCGGCTCAACAAAAATCCGCAGCGCTCCGCCGGGTTCCGGGTGCTGAAGGCCCCCGATGTGCCGTCTGTTCTGCTCGAACTGGGTTATCTGTCGAGTGAGCGCGACCTTGCGCAGCTTCGCAGCCCGGAATGGCGCGAAACCGCCTCGAAGTCGGTGGCGAAGTCCATTGACGCCTTCTTTGCCGCCCGCGCTCCAGCGACCCCGCCAAGGGCCGCCGAGGACAAACCTGACGGGAAAGATGTCCTGTCGGCAGTTGCGCCGGCGATACACTAGTTTGTATTTGTGTGTACGGGCCGGTCGAACTGCCGGTTAATTGCGGACCGCGCCCCAGAAAGACCATAAAAGTCCGGCTCTGGGTTGGTTAGGAAATTCTGAAGGCGGCGGCCCTCGGCGAGGTTGATGGAAATGCGGCGGATAGGCCGATTTTTCGGGTTTATGTTTGCGACCGGCACAATCCTGCTCCTCATCGGGGCGGCGGCGGCCGGCGTTCTCATCTGGCATTTCGAGCAGGATCTGCCCGATTACACGCAGCTCAAGAATTACGAGCCACCGGTGATGACCCGCGTGCACGCGGGCGACGGCAGCGTTTTGGCCGAATATCAGCACGAACGACGCATCTTCCTGCCCAGCAGCGCCATCCCGGCTCTGATCAAGCAGGCCTTCATCTCGGCCGAAGACAAGAACTTCTACACTCACAACGGCATCGACCCCGAAGGCATCGTGCGCGCGGCGCTGATCCTCGTGCAGGGCGGCAAGTCGGTGCAGGGCGCCTCGACCATCACCCAGCAGGTCGCCAAGAATTTCCTTCTGACGCCGGAACGCACTTTCGAGCGCAAGATTCGCGAAGTGTTGCTCTCCTTCCGCATCGAGTCCGCCTATTCGAAGGAAAAGATCCTCGAACTCTACCTGAACGAGATCTACCTCGGCCTCGGCAATTACGGCATCGCGGCGGCTGCGCTGAACTATTACGGCAAGTCGGTGCATGAACTGACGCTCGCCGAACTCGCCTATCTGGCGGCGCTGCCGAAGGCGCCCAGCGCGCTGCATCCGTTCCGCAATCGCGACGCGGCCGTTGCGCGCCGTAATTACGTTCTCGATCGCATGACCGAGAATGGCTACATCAAGCGCGCTGACGCCGACAAGGCGAAGACCGAGCCGCTGGGCGTCAACCAGCGCGTTCTCTCGCCCAACAGCTACGCCGCCGGCTATTTCGCCGAGGAAGTGCGGCGCGAACTGCTCGAACGCTACGGCGAGAAGAAGGTCTACGAGGGCGGACTCTCGGTCCGCACGACGCTTGACCCTAAACTGCAGGTGCTGGCGCGCAAGTCGCTCGTCGACGGTCTGGTGCGCTACGATGAGGCGCGCGGCTTCCGCGGCGCGATGCGAGCCATCGACATCCGGCAAGACTGGGGCGTGGCGCTCGCCGAAGTGCTGGCGCTCGGCGACGTGAAGCCATGGCGGCTCGCGGTCGTGCTCGATACCAGCGACGGCTCTGCCCGCATCGGCCTGCAGCCGCCGCGCGAGGGCTCGGGCGAGGTCAGCCGCCAGCGCGAAACAGGCGTGCTGACCGCCGAAGGATTCAAGTGGACCGGCAAGAACATCCGCACAGCGCTGCAGCCGGGCGACGTGATTTACGCGGAACCACTGGAAGGCAAGCCGGGCCAATTCCGGGTGCGGCAGATTCCCGACATCTCCGGCGCGCTCGTCGCCATGGACCCCTATACGGGCCGCGTCTTCGCGATGGCGGGCGGCTTCTCGTACGACCAGTCCGAGTTCAACCGCGCGACGCAGGCGCTGCGCCAGCCGGGCTCATCGTTCAAGCCGTTCGTCTACGCTACGGCGCTCGACAACGGCTACACGCCGTCCTCCGTCGTGCTCGACGATCCAATCGAAATCGATCAGGGCAACGGCGAAATCTGGCGCCCTGAAAACTTCGAAAAAAGCGGCGGCGGTCCGCACACGCTGCGCTACGGCATCGAACACTCGAAGAATCTGATGACCGTCCGCCTCGCCAAGGACGTCGGCATGCCGCTGATCGTCGAGTACGCCAAGAGGTTCGGGGTCTATGACGATCTGATGCCGGTGCTGTCGATGGCGCTCGGCGCGGGTGAAACCACCGTGCTGCGCATGGCGACCGGCTATTCCATGCTGGCGAACGGCGGCCGCCGCATCAAGGCCACGCTGATCGACCGCATTCAGGATCGCTGGGGCCACACAATCTATCGCCACGACGAACGCGTTTGCGAAGGCTGCGACGCACCCAAGTGGGACAACCAGAGCGAGCCGCGCCTGATCGACAAACGCGAACAGGTGCTCGACCCGCTGACCGCCTACCAGATCACCTCGATGATGGAAGGCGTCGTGCTGCGCGGCACCGGCGCGTCGATCGGCGTGCTGAAGCGTCATCTGGCGGGCAAGACCGGCACGACCAACGACGCGAAGGATCTGTGGTTCGTGGGCTTCTCGCCCGACCTCGTGGTCGGCGTATATCTTGGCTACGATCGGCCTCGCTCGATGGGCGATTCGGCGCAGGCTGCGACTTATGCCGCGCCGATCTTCCGCGACTTCATGCGCGTCGCCCTGAAGGACAAGCCGGACGTGCCGTTCCGCGTGCCGCCTGGGATCAAGCTGATCTCGATCGATCCGAAGAGCGGCATGCGCGGCACCGGCGCGGGCTCGATCCTTGAAGCCTTCAAGCCCGGCACGGCGCCCCCCGATTCCTATTCCATCGTCGGCGACCAGGTGCCCCGCACTGGCGGTGGGTCCAGCGACCGCAACATCGGCAGTGGCACCGGCGGCGTCTACTGATCGGAGCGGCGCGGTTTACAGCGCGCCGCCGTCTCTCTAAACAGCCTCATCCCTGCGGACGATTGTCCGAATCCTTCAACCTGAGAGAGACATGCGCGCGGAAGCCCAGTCACTCGTCGATGCCGTCAAGCAGTCCGTAGGACTGCTGAGGAGGCATCTTTGACGTCGATACTGCCACACGGCGGCTTGCCGAACTGAACGCAAAGGTCGAGGAACCCGACCTCTGGAACGACGCTGAAGCGGCCCAGAAGATTATGCGCGAGCGCACCGATCTCGAGGACCGGCTCGGCTCGCTGGCGCGATTCGAGCGCGAACTCGACGACGCCATCACGCTCGTCGAACTCGGCGAAATGGAAAACGACGCCGACGCCGAAAAGGAAGGCGTCGACCAGCTCAAGGCCCTGAAAGTCGAGGCGGCTCGCCGCCAGATCGAGGCGCTGCTGTCGGGCGAAGCCGACGCCAACGACACCTACGTCGAAGTCCATTCCGGCGCGGGCGGCACAGAGAGCTGCGACTGGGCGCGGATGCTGATGCGCATGTACATGCGCTGGGGCGAGCGTCGGAAGTTCAAGGTCGAAATCATGGAAGAGACCGATGGCGACGAAGCGGGCATCAAGTCCGCCACGATCGTCATCAAGGGCCATGACGCCCATGGCTGGCTGAAGACCGAATCGGGCGTTCACCGGCTCGTGCGCATCTCGCCGTTC
>CANJEY010000295.1 GCA_947472615.1 Beijerinckiaceae bacterium | reverse complement strand
TGCAATGGCCGGCTGCGCAACCCGGACCAGCTTCGCCGGCCACCCCGGCATTGCAGCCCAGACCGACAATGCACTAACATCGAACTGGATCACCTCATGGGGTCAGGCCACTTCGCGTCGCGACCTGCGCCGCCTGTCGCGCCCGTGACGGCGTCCACGCCAGCGCCCGCCATCAGCGCGGAGCGTCTGCGCATTCTGATTACAGACGATGATCCGATCCAGCGCGCCTTCGGGTCCGCTTTTCTTGAAAAGACGGCCGGAGTCGTGGAGACCGCCGAGAGCGGCGAAGAAGGACTGAAGAAACTCGAAGCTGGCGCCTACGACATCGCTCTCCTCGATATCGACATGCCGGGCATGGGCGGGTTCGAGACGCTGCGGGCGATCCGCGCCAATCCGAAGACGCGCCGGCTGCCGGTGATCATCGTCACGTCGCGCGAAGATGTAGCGTCGATCGACAAGGCTTACGGTCTCGGGGCGTCGTCCTTCGCCATCAAGCCAGTAAACTGGACGCTGCTGTCGTATCAGTTGCGCTATGTGGTGCGGGAAGCGTCCGGACGCTGAGCGATCGAGTTCCAATAAAAAAGCCGCCCGGTGGGGCGGCTTTTTTATTTGGGTCCTGAACCGTCAGGCGACGTAGCGGATCGGGTCCGACTGCTTCAGCAGATGGTCGATCATTTCGACCGGCACCGGCGCGGAATACAGATAGCCCTGCAGGTAATGCGCCCCGGCGGCGCGCAGAAAGCGCTGCTGGTCTTCGGTTTCGATGCCTTCCGCCGTCACCTTCAGGCCAATGGCGCGCGCCAGCGCGATGATGGCGTGGATGATCGACGCGGAGCGGATCGTGTCGACGCCGACCACGAACGAGCGGTCGATCTTGATCTTGTCGAGCGGCAGCCGCAGCAGGCACGACAGCGACGAATAGCCTGTTCCAAAGTCGTCGAGCGCGATGCGGATGCCGAGGTCGCGCAGACGGCGTAACATGGCTTCCGCCTTGTCGGGATCGTCGAAGTATGAGCTTTCGACGATCTCCAGTTCCAGCCGTTCGAACGGAAGGCCGCTCTGGCGCACGATGGCTTCGATCTTTTCGGCGAAGGCAGGATCGCGGAACTGAAGGGGTGAGACGTTGACCCCGACGCTAATTTGCGGCCAGCGCAGCGCGTCAATGCAGGACTGCCGCAGCACGGCTTCGCCCAGTTCGGAAATGAGGCTGGTCTTTTCGGCGAGGGGCACAAAATGCCCCGGTCCCAGCAGGCCGTGCACCGGATGCTCCCAGCGCACCAGCGACTCGACCGACGCCATGCGACTGCCATCCGAAGTCATCTGCGGCTGGTACAGAACCCGCAGCTGGTTCTTCTCAATAGCTTCGCGAAGATCCGACGAAGAGTACATTCGTTACGCTCATGATCCTGAAATCGTAAAATGCAAGCTAGTCCCGCAGCGTTAAGATTTTGTCGCCGCAATACAAAAGACTGAAGCAAATCTGGTTTCGACCATGTGATGTTGTCCGGGTTGCTACGGCCCGGGAAACGGAGGAAACTGCGCACAATGAAGGGACTCACCCGCATGGTACAGTTCAAGGCTCCGGAAATGTTCAGGTTTTGCCGTCCGGCGTCGCGGCTGGCCGGGATGCTGTCCGTGGCGCTGGGCCTCGCTGGGCCGATGCTGCCGGACCTGACGGCGTCTGCGGCGGATGCGCGCGCCACGATCGATGTCGGCGGCCAGAAGCGCGTTCTGCGGCTCGTCGAGCATGCGCGACTGAAGCGGACGCCCCGCACGACGATCATCGTTTTCCATGCCGGAACCGGCAGCGTTTCGCGGCTGCGGCGCAGTCTCGGGCTCGATGAGTTCGCCCGTTCCAATGGCGCGGCGCTGGTCTATCCGGTTGCGGTTGGGGCGAAGTGGGACATCGGCAAGGCGGGCGAGCCGCCCTCGAAAGACATGGAGTTCGTGCGCGCCATCGTGGCGAAACTCATTAAGGACGGCGTGGCCGACCGGCGGCGCATCTATGTGGCGGGCGTCTCCTCCGGCGGCATGCTGGCGATGCGGCTCGCGTGTGAATCCGCCGATCTGTTCGCAGGCGCGGCGGCCGTTATCTCCAACATGCCGGCCGATCTGGCGCCGGGCTGCAAGCCATCGAAGCCGATTCCGTTCCTGCTGGTCGACGGCGCGTCCGATCCCCAGATGCCTTGGGAGGGCGGCAAGGCCGGGCTGGACGATTACAAGGACAATGTCGTGTCGGTTGAAGCGACGCTCGCGCCATTCGCCACTGCGGCCGCCTGCGCGGCCTCGCCCCGGACCCGGACCGAATTTCCGGACCGCGATCCACGCGACGGCTCACGGGCCATTCTGGAAAAATTCAACGGCTGCAAGACGCCCGTCGAGTTGATCCGCGTCGAGGGCGGGGGGCACACGATCCCCGGCCGCCGCACACCCTCCAGCCGCGGCGCGGCCGTGGGGGCGCAGAACAACGACATCGACACGGCGCGGGTCATCTTCGACTTTTTCCGGCGTGTCCGGGGCCGCTGAGCCCTATCGCGGCAGCAGCGCCCAGTAGTCGAGATCGAGGATGACCGAAGGATCGTAGGCCTTCTGGTCCGCCAGCAGCGGAAATGCAGCGCAGGGCTGGTTCTTGGTCGCGATCGTCCGCAGCCGTAGCGCGCCGACGTCATCCCGGCCGTCGAGCGGCTGGCGGTCCAGCACTTCCGTCCAGGCGAAGACAGTGTCGCCAGCGAACAGCGGCGCCACATGGCGGCCGCCGTTGATGGCCGCCACATGGAAGGCGTTGCCGAGCCCGTTGAAGCTCAGTGCGCGCGCCAGCGAGATCACGTGGCCGCCGTAGATCAGCCGTTTGCCGAAGCGATCCTGCGCGGCAGCGTAAAGGTTGAAATGTACCTTGGCCGTGTTCTGATAGAGGCGCGTGGCGATCTGATGTTCGGCCTCCTCGACCGTCATGCCGTCGACATGGTCGATCTTCTCGCCGATCTCATAATCCGCCCAGCGATGGGGCGAGCCCGCCAGTTCGTCGTCATAGTGATGGAGATGCAGCGGCGGGCATGCGTCGCCCAGCGCCTCGGGGTGCAGTGCGCGGGGCAGGGTGGGGACGAGTTCCGGCTGGGTTGGCGCATCGACCGTACGTTTTCGCACCATCACCCAGCGCACATAGTCGAGAACCAGATCGTTTCGCTGATTGAAGCCCTGCGAGCGCACATAGACGACGCCCGACTGCCGGTTGGAGTTTTCCTTCAGGCCAATGACCTCCGACACGGCAGACAGCGTGTCGCCCGGGTAGACGGGGGCTAGGAAGCGGCACCCCGCATAGCCGAGGTTCGCCACCGCGTTCAGCGACATGTCCGGGACCGTTTTGCCAAACACCACATGGAAGACCAGCAGGTCGTCCAGCGGGCTCTTCGGATAGCCGATCTTGTGCGCGAACACGTCGGAGGACTGCACCGCGAAGCGCGGGCCGTAGAGGGCCGTGTAGAGCGCCGCATCGGCGGCCGACACCGTGCGGGGCGTCGCGTGGCGGATGACCTCGCCCTGCCGGAAGTCCTCGAAGAAGCGGCCACTGTTGGTCTTGATCATGCAAATCTCCGGATGGCGATTCTAGCCGGATCGGCCGGGCGCGCCATTCAGCCTTTCGGCGCAGGCCCGCACAGGCGCTCCAGCGCCGCAGCAAGAGCCAGGCCATCGCCGGCGAGCCGGATTGTCTTCACCCGGCTTGTTGCGCCTGCCGACAGCGTCAGCGCCTTCTGTGGAAGCCCAAGGGTTTTCGAGAGCATGCGCAGCAGCGAATCATTGGCCTTGCCGTCTTCGGGCGCTGCGCGCACGCGCGCTTTCAGCACAGCCTTGCCGTCCGCCAGCGTCTCGACGCCCTCGACAACGTCGCGTGAAGACTTCGGCGTTAGCCGGATCGTCAGCGTCAGGCCGTCCGGCGTCTGCGTCCACGGTACGGACGCCAAGCGTCAGAACCGCAGGGCGGCAGGATAGATGTAATACTGGATGACGCGCTCGATAAAGAAGATGCCGAGCAGAAGGATGATCGGTGAAATATCGAGACCGCCGAGATTCGGCAACAGGCGGCGGATTGGCCTCAACACCGGTTCCGTCAATCCATTCAGGGCGTTCCAGATCGCCCGGACGACATCGTTGTAGACGTTGATGACGTTGAACGCGATCAGCCACGACAGCACCGCCACGGCGATGATCACCCATGTGTAGAGTTCGAGGACCAGCAGGATCAGGTCGAGAACGGCGCGCATGAGGTCTCCGAAACGGCGAGAAGGCGATCAGATGTAGCGATGTGACCGGCCGCCCGCAACCGCCGCGCCAAAGCAATCTGCGCAGTTTCACGCGCCGCGGGCCATTCGCTCGTTGACACATAGCGGTCCGGGCCGTAAACACCGCGCCGGACTGGGGCTGTAGCTCAGATGGGAGAGCGCTGCAATCGCACTGCAGAGGTCAGGGGTTCGAATCCCCTCAGCTCCACCAGCAAGTCACTGATTTCACATATTTTTCTGTCTTAGTGGCTTTTGCCCGACATTTCCGGCGGTTGCGACAGCGTGCGTTGGCACAAAGGTCTCGGTGACGCGATTTTCGCAGACGAATGCGACGAGCCGACCGTAAGTCTTTGTTTGCTCAAATTCGCTTTCCGCGAATGCCGCAAGGCGAGCGTCGAAAGACGGGTTCGACTGTTCGCAGACCGGTTCGAATGTGGGCTGAGTCGCAGGATTGAGGACTGGCGCCGGTGTGCCTTTTCCTTTCGACCGCTCTTGAGTGAACGGCGCGACCTCACTGGGGAATGCGGCGTAGATTCGGGCGATCGAAAATATTCTGTGCGCAGAGCACAGGTGCCCGTCACGCCGCACGTCACCATTCCGCGGGAACAGCAGATTCGATTCAGACGCGGTCGATAAGACCAGTCAAATCGTCAGGCGGCTCGCCGCAACCCCAGAGCTTTCCATTGATCGTCGAAGCGGGCCGGCAGATCGACAAGCCGGGTGACGCCATATGGCGTTCAAAATTCGTCGATGCATGGGGACGAAGACAATGGCCGTCACGGTCCCCCAAAGAATGGCACCGAAAAACGGCCACATAATCCAGCCAAATGCGAGACAGACTGCTACGAGCAGGACCGAGAAGGCGTTGTCTTTATCCTTGGATTGCATTCAGCGGACCGCCTGAATTGGAGGAATATCGCGTCTGCGAAATTCATGACCTATTGGCATTGGCTCGACGCATCTGAATGAATCCCACGTCCAATTCCATTAATACAACCCCGCAGTGCGATGATAAGGTCGATCAGCGAAATGGCTCCGATAGACATTTGCAAACTCCATGCGCTTGGTCGAACTCAATCACAATCGTATTGTGAAGCTTGAAAGCTGGTCACGCGCTCGATGTTGATTTCCACTGAGAACTGACCCGGGATTTCCACCGAGAAGTGACCCGGCTTGATGATGGGTTTGGGTCAGGTTGTCGTCAAGTTTCGGTGCTTCTCCTTGTTTGGTTTGGCGGGTTTGGCGGTGCTGCTCTTGAATCGGAAGCTGTCGTTGCCGGTCTCGACGATGTGGCAGCGATGGGTGAGGCGATCGAGCAACGCCGTCGTCATCTTGGGGTCGCCAAAGACCGTGGCCCATTCGCCGAAGCTGAGGTTCGTGGTGATGACCACGCTGGTCCGTTCATAGAGTTTGCTGAGCAGGTGG
>CANJEY010000294.1 GCA_947472615.1 Beijerinckiaceae bacterium | reverse complement strand
TTCCTTCACTAGATGAGTCGAAAATTTATCGTATATTTAATTATTATATTTCAGTTTGCAAGCCAACTTTCTTGCCAAAAACAATTGGAATTCCGCATATGTCTATAAAATCTTGGCCTAAGAAATTATTAGCCAATCAATTGGTCGAGGCTCCAGTGGAAATTTTTTCTGTAAATCCGCTTGAGAAATGGAGCCCAAGTGAGTCACTTGAGGTTATGACGCATGCAGAAGTGGAAGAACTCCGCTCTCTACTGGAAAATAAAAGAATTTTGTCTGACATAAGCGAACGTGCGGCAGCTTTTTTGAAGGCAATTCGCCATGTTTCTAACTCTCAAGCGGGAAAGCAAAAGAAAATTTCTGATATATTTGGAGTTAGCGATTTTTGAAGGCACAAGATTGACCTTGAAATAGAATAGGTTTTGGGGCGGTCTCATGGATGAAGGTTTCTTCGTACTGCTCGGACTGGCGGCCCTCGCGGCTTTCGTGCTGGGGCCGATCGGCTTTTTCCTGACGCTGGGCGCGCGCGCGCGCCTGACCGCCGCACCCGACCAGATCGCCACGCTGGAAACCCGCATTCGCGATCTGGAGCGCGCCCGCGTCCTTGCGCCGCCGCCGCCCACGCCCTCAGAGGCCCCCGAGCCCGAAGCCGTCATCGAGGCGCCTGTGGCGGCCGAGACGGAACCTCCGCCGGATGTGACGCAAGCCGCCGCAGAGGCCACGCCGGGGCCCGAGGCGGCGACCAAAACGCCGCCCGCCGATTCCGATGAAACCGCGCCCCGCCCGCGCCGCAGCCTCGAGGAGGCCATGGGCGCGCGCTGGACAGTCTGGGTCGGCGGCGTGGCGCTGGCGCTCGGCGCGCTCCTGATGGTGCGTTATTCGATCGAACAGGGCTTCTTCGGCCCCGGCGTGCGCGTGCTGATGGGCATGGGGCTGGCGGCGGCGCTGGTGGCGACTGGCGAATGGATGCGCCGTCGCGAGCCGGGCGACGCCCCACCCGCAGGCGGCATCCCGATCCCGGCGGTGCTGACGGCGGCCGGAACCGTCGCGGCCTTCGGGTCGATCTACGCCGCCCATGCGCTCTATGGTTTCATCGGTCCGGCTCTGGCTTTCCTGCTGCTCGGCGCGACCGGCGTGGCATGCATGTTCGCCGCCGCCCTGCATGGGCCGGAGCTGGCCGGACTGGGCCTCGCGGCCTCGCTGGCGACTCCCCTGCTGGTCGACTCGCACGATCCGAACCCGTGGCCGGTCGTGCCCTATGTGGCGGTGGTGGCGGCCGCGGCCTATGGGCTGGCGCGCGTGCGCCTGTGGCTTTGGCTGGCGCAAGCGGCTGCCGGCGGCGGCGCGCTGTGGGGGCTGGCGTTCCTGTCGGACGCCGGCTCGTCGAACAGCAATATCTTCGCGGCCGGCATCGTCCACATTTGCATTCAGGCCGCCATGGCGTGCTTCGTGTTCGACTGGGAGACTCACCGCCGCACCCCTGACGATGAGACCGCGCCCGACAAGCTCGCCTGCACGATCCCGGGCGGCTTCGCGCTTCTGATGGGACTGATGCTGCTGGAGGGCGCTGAAAGCGGCCAGCTCGGCACGATTTGGATGGCCGGCGCGACCGTGATGATCGCCCTGATGTCCGTCACCGCCGCCTTCGTCAGTCCGGCTGCGCCGCTGGCGGCAGTCGCGGGCCTGCTGGCCTTTGCGGCGTTGCGCTTCTGGCCCACCGATGGGGCGGACAATACCCGCATGGCGGTCGACCTCACCCGCTGGGCGCCTCCGTCCGACGCCGGTCTCTTCGGCGCGATGGCGATGATCTGGGGCCTCGCGGTCGGGGCCATCTCTGGCTGGCGGTTGCTCTTCGGCCCCCGCCTGCCTCTGCAAACCGCCGCGGTCTACGCCGGCGCTGCGACGCTGACGCCGCTGGCGGCGCTCGTCACCGCCTGGATGCGTATCGCGCAGGGCTCGTCGAACTATCTGTTCGCGGCGCTGGCCGCAGGGCTGGCCGTCATCTTCACCTATGCGGCGCATCTGTTCCGCGAACGGCTGGCCGGCGAGCGGCTGGCTGCGCTCGATCTCGGACTCGGGGCGTTCGCATCCGCCGCCATCGCGGCGCTGGCGCTCGGCTTCGTGATGGCCCTCGACGGCGGCGTGCTGACGGTGGCGCTGGCTCTGGCGGCGCTCGGCTGCGCCTATGTGGCGATCCGGCTCGACATTCCGGCGCTGCGCTGGTGCGTTGCGGGCCTCGGGGCGGCGGTCGCGGTGCGGCTGGCGTGGGAGCCGCGAATCGTCGGAGCTGCGCTCGGGACGACGCCGATCTTCAACTGGTTGCTGTTCGGCTACGGCGTCCCGGCGGCGGCGTTCGGCTATGCGGCCCGGATGATGCGGCGCGCCAACGGCGTCGAGGATACGCCGGTAAAGATCGCGCAGGCGTTGGCGATCCTGTTCAGCGCGTTTCTGACGTTCTTCGAAATCCGCCATTTCATCAACGCCGGCGATCCCTACGCGGCGAGTTCGCGACTGATCGAGCAGGGGCTGTTCGCGATCGCCGCCTACGGCTTCGCTATCGTGCTGACCCGCCTCGACGCGACGCGCAGCAACCCGGTGTTCCGCTTCGCGTCGCTGGCGTTCGGAATCGCATCCTTCGCGACGACCATGATCGGACTGGGGCTCGTAGCGAATCCGCTGTTCTCGAACGAGGACGTGGAGGGCGGCGCATTCTTCAACGCGCTGCTGCTGTCCTATCTACTACCGGCGCTGCTGGCGCTCGTGCTGTCGCGCGTCGCGGTGGGGGTGCGGCCGAACTGGTATTTGATGGGCGCGCGCATCGCCACGATCCTGCTGATCTTCGGCTGGCTGACCCTTGAGACTCGCCGGCTGTTCCGTGGGCCGGACATCGGCCTGTTCCACTACATCTTCAACCTGCTGCCGATGAGCGAAGGCGAGATCTGGGCCTATTCGGCCGTCTGGCTCGGATTCGGGCTGCTGCTGCTCGCCTATGGCCTGTGGCGATCCTCGAAGGAAGCGCGCCTCGCTTCGGCGATCTTCGTGTTGCTGAGCGTGCTGAAGGTCTTCCTGTTCGATCTCGCCGGGCTCGAAGGCATCGTGCGCGCGCTGTCGTTCATCGGTCTCGGACTGGTGCTGATCGGCATCGGGCTCGTGTATCAGAAGTTCGTCTTCGGCCCGCAACGGCGCTCCACCTGAGCGCGCGCATGCTATAAGGCGGCGACGAATCCCTGCAGAAAGGTCCGCCGTGAGCGACGCCGCCGACATCGCCAAGCTGCCGTTCGAGGCCGCCATGGACGAACTCGAAAAGATTGTCGCCCAGCTCGAACAGGGCAAGGTGTCGCTTGAAGAGTCGATCCGCTTCTACGAGCGCGGCGAGCAGCTCAAGGCGCATTGCGAAAAGCTGCTGAAAAGCGCCGAAGCCCGCATCGAGAAGATCACGCTCGGCCCGGACGGCAAGCCGAAGGGCGTCGAGCCGCTCGACGTCGACTGAGCTTGCACGCGCGCAAGTCCGGCCTGCGCCGGTAGCCGCCCGGCCGCGCTGCCCTATGTTGAGCGCAGCAAACCCGAGGGCGACATGACGAACGCTTCCGACGATCCAATTCCAGGCGATCACTGGTCCTGCGCGGCGATCGAACAGGTCATCGTGCCGCGCGCCCGCGACCTCGGCGGCTTCGAAGTGCGCCGCGCCCTGCCGGCCGTGCAACGCCAGATGGTCGGCCCCTTCATCTTCCTCGACCAGATGGGACCGGCGCAGTTTGGCCTCGGCGAGGGGATCGACGTTCGGCCGCATCCGCACATCGGGCTCGCGACCGTCACCTATCTGTTCGACGGCGAGATCGTGCATCGCGACTCGCTGGGCATGGTGCAGCCGATCCGGCCGGGTGAGGTCAATCTGATGACCGCCGGGCGCGGCATCGTGCATTCCGAGCGCACTTCGCCCGAGCAGCGCGCCGCCGGACCCCGCCTCGCCGGCCTGCAGACTTGGCTGGCGCTGCCGAAGGGTAAGGAGGAGATCGCCCCCGCGTTTTCCCACCATTCCCAGACCGAGCTGCCGCTGATCGAGGGCGATGGCAAAAGCGTGCGCATCGTGATGGGCTCGCTCTACGGCCAGCGCGCCGCGACGCCGGCCTATAGCGAAACGATCTATGCCGAAGCCGCGCTGACGCGCGGCGCGCAATTGCCGTTCGACGCGGAGCAGGAGGAGCGTGCGGTCTACGTCGTCTCCGGCGAAATCGACATCGCGGGCGATGAGTTCGCCGCAGGCCGCCTGCTGGTGCTGCGGCCGGGCGATACGATCACGATCCGGGCTGTCTCCGATGCGCGGCTGATGCTGATTGGCGGCGAGCCAATGGATGGACCGCGCCACATCTGGTGGAATTTCGTGTCGTCCAGCAAGGACCGCATCGACGCCGCCAAGGCCGACTGGAAAGCCGCGCGCTTCCCGGCCGTTCCGGGCGAAACGGAATTCATCCCGTTGCCGTGACGCCGTTTGCGCTTTCGACAGAAGGGGTCTAGCGCAGGAATGCGCGGCGCTTTCGGTCGCGTCATGTCGTCTGGACAGTATGGCGCACGAACACGACCACTCGCACGATCACACCCATGAGCCGGCGGCTGCAGGCCGGGCCCAGCACGACCACGCGCGTCACGACCATTCCTATCACGACCATGCGGACGGCCACGGACATTCCCATACGCCGGCGAATTTCGGCCGCGCCTTCGCGATCGGCATCGTGCTCAATGCGGGTTTCGTGGTCGTCGAAGCGGTCTTCGGCCTGCTGAGCAATTCCATGGCGCTTCTCGCCGACGCAGGCCACAATCTTGGCGATGTGCTCGGCCTCGTGGTGGCGTGGACCGCCAGCATCCTGTCGCGACGCGCGCCGACGCCGCGCTACACCTATGGGCTGCGCGGCTCGTCGATTCTCGCGGCTTTGTTCAACGCGGTGTTCCTGCTCGTCACCGTCGGGGCGATTTCGTGGGAGGCGATCCAGCGCTTCGCGCATCCCGAGCCAGTGGCCGAGCGCACCGTGATGATCGTGGCGGCGATCGGCATTCTGATCAACGGCTTCACCGCATGGCTGTTCGCCAGCGGCGGCAAGGACGACATCAACCTGCGCGGCGCCTTCGCCCACATGGCGGCGGATGCGCTGGTGTCGGCGGGCGTCGTCATCGCCGGACTTGTGATTCTGCTGACAGGCTGGCTCTGGCTCGATCCGGCGGTCAGCCTCGCCATCAACGCCGTCATCATCTGGGGTACGTGGGGCCTGATGCGCGACTCGCTCGGCATGTCGATGGCCTCGGTGCCGGCGCAGATCGACCCACAGCACGTGCGGGCTTTCATCGCCGCGCGGCCGGGCGTCGCCAGCCTGCACGATCTGCACATCTGGCCGATGAGCACGACAGAGATCGCCCTGACCTGCCATCTGGTGATGCCGGCGGGCCATCCGGGCGACGCCTTCATCCACGACTTATGCGGGGATCTGTCGAAGTCATATTCCATCAACCATGCGACCATCCAGATCGAGATAGACGAAACAATTGCCTGCGCGCTCGCGCCCGAGGATGTCGTCTAGGCTCAGGACTCATTGATCAGAGCCAGAAGATGACGGTGGCGGCGATACAAATGGCTGAGAAGAATGTGTGGGCGCATCGGTCGTAACGGGTGTGGATACGCCTCCAGTCCTTGATCCTCCCGAACATGTTCTCGATCTTGTGGCG
>CANJEY010000293.1 GCA_947472615.1 Beijerinckiaceae bacterium | reverse complement strand
GTCGCCGGAGGGCCGACGCATCTTCGGCCGCATGACCGTCTACGAAAACCTGCAGATGGGCGCGGCGATCGACAAAGGCGCGCACTTTGCCGAAGATCTCGAACGCATGTTTGCAATCTTCCCGCGCCTGAAGGATCGCGCGCAGCAGCGCGGCGGCACGCTGTCGGGCGGCGAACAGCAGATGCTCGCCATCGCCCGCGCCCTGATGAGCCGCCCGCGTCTGCTGCTGCTCGACGAACCCTCGCTCGGTCTCGCGCCGTTGATCGTGCGGCAGATCTTCGACGTGATCCGCGATCTCAACGCCCGCGAAGGCCTGACGGTGTTTCTCGTCGAGCAGAACGCCTACCACGCGCTGAAACTCGCCCACCGCGGCTACGTGATGGTCAATGGCCTCATCACCATGGCGGGGCCGAGCGCCGAACTTCTGGCGCGGCCGGAAGTGCGCGCCGCCTATCTCGAGGGAGGCCATTGATGCGCGGCCTGCTGTACGACGGCGGACCGAACGCCGGCTGGGTGTTCCTGCTTGTCACCATCGTGCTGGGCGGCGCGGCGGCGTGGGCCTCCGGCCGGGCCATGGCGCTGACGTGGCGGACATTTGCCCGCGCGCCGGCCGCCATGTTGGCGCTGTCGGCGGCCGTCTGCTTTCTGCATTATGCGCTGTTCGACGAGGCGGCGATCCCGCTGGCGCGCCTCGGCCGCGCCATGAGCCAATGGGGCTCCGACCCGGCGGGCGCGTTGGCGGGCGCCGCATCCGCCCTGCACTATCTGGGCGTGACCTTCGTGTTGCTGCTCGGGTTCGCCGCGGCAGGCTTCCGGCTCACCCGCGAGCGCCAGATCAGCCAGCAATATCCGTGGATCGCGGCCGTCGGGTGAAGAGTCGCTGAACATGATTAGGGTCGCAGCGCCAAATGCCGGATGACTTACGCCTAAAAAACGGCAATCATCCACCCGAGGCGGACGCGTTCCGCCGTTCCGGCATACGAGGGGGCCGGGACAAACCCACAGGAGAGTCTCGATGAAGAAAGTCTGGTTGTCCGGCCTGTTGCTTGCGGCCGGCCTGGCCTTTTCGGGCGTGGCGCATGCGCAGATCAAGCTCGGCGTCGGCGGTCCGATCACTGGCCCGAACGCGGCCTTCGGGGCGCAGTTGAAGAACGGCGCCGAACAGGCGGTGGAGGACATCAACGCCGCCGGCGGCATCCTCGGCCAGAAACTGTCCGTCACGGTCGGCGACGACGTGTCGAAGCCCGAACAGGGCGTGTCTGTCGCCAACAAGTTTGTCGGCGACGGCGTCAAGTTCGTGGTCGGCCACTTCAACTCCGGCGTGTCGATCCCGACCTCGAAGGAGGTTTACGAAGAGAACGGCATCCTGCAGATCACCCCGGCCTCGACCAATCCGGTCTTCACCGAACGCGGCCTGTGGAACGTGTTCCGCACCTGCGGCCGAGACGACCAGCAGGGCGCAGTGGCCGCCGCCTACATCGTGACGAAACTGGCGGGCAAGAAGGTCGCCGTCCTGCACGACAAGACGCCCTATGGCAAAGGCCTCGCGGACGAGACCAAGAAGGCCATGAACGCCAAGAACGTCACCGAAGTCCTCTACGAAGGCATCAATCCCGGCGAGAAGGATTATTCGGCCGTCGTCTCGAAGATCAAGCAGTCGGGCGCGGACATTCTCTACTGGGGCGGCCTGCACACCGAAGGCGGCCTGCTGGTTCGCCAGATGCGCGAGCAGGGCGTCAACGCCGTTCTGATGGGCGGCGACGGCATCGCGTCGGCCGAATACGCCTCGATCGCCGGCCCCGGCGCGGAAGGCACGCTGATGACCTTCGGCCCGGACGCCACGAAGAAGAAGGAAGGCGCCGAGGTCGTCAAGAAACTCGAAGCCAAGAAGATCAACCCTGAGGCCTATACGCTCTACAGCTATGCGGCGGTGCAGGTGATCAAGCAGGCGGCCGAGCAGGCCAAGTCGGTCGATCCGAAGAAGGTCGCAGACGCGATGCACTCGGGCATGATGTTCGACACCGTGATCGGCAAGTTCTCCTTCGACAAGAAGGGCGACCGCAACGACGCCGACTACGTGATGTATGTCTGGAAGAAGGGCGCCGACGGCAAGATCAGCTACGTCGAGCAGTAAGCCTGCGAGGTCATAGCAAACGCCGCGAAGCAATCCAACGATCGTTTGCTGGATTGCTTCGTCGCTCCGATCCTCGCAGCGGCATTCAGAATGATGAACACCAAAAAAAGCCCGCGCGGCCCCCCGTGCGGGCTTTCGCATTTTCAGTGGCCAGAATGGCCTCCGTGCGGATGTCCTGCCACAGGCGGATGCTCGCCGCCCTCGATCATCACGACGCCGTCGAACTTGGAAAACTGCGCCACAATGGTTGGAGCCAATTTTGCCTCGCCCGCTTCCAAAGCTTTGGCTAGACGGCTGGCCGACTCATGCGGAACGCCCATCTGCTGTAGCGAGTCGGCAGATTTCAGGCTGTCGCCACTGCACAGCCAGATGACCCAATTTCCGCCTTTGCGGCGCAGCAACGCACGTCCACCAGTTTCGGCCTGTGCCCAGCTTGCAATGGCGTGATCGCCGTCAGCGACAATAGGGGCAACCATCAATCGCGTTTCCGGCTTGTCGAACATGCTCATCATACTGTGACGAATTATTTCGACATCATCTTGCGCGACGCTCGCAGATGGCGCAAAGGCGCTGAACAGCATGACGACTGCAGCGTAAGCGACTGCTATCACCGCCCGGAAGGCGGCGTTCATGTACGATATCATTTGAAAAGCCCATTTTGAGATGAAGTAGCGTTCAGTTCGAACGCATTGATCGCAGATTCAAACTGCTTCTCGAGGTGGGCCGCGCGGCAGGCGCAACACAAACGACTGCATCACAGGTCGCTTCGCGCCGGTTTCTATCCTGAAACTCGACGCCAGATGCCAAACGGGTCGATAGGCGTCGCAGCCGACCGCGACGAGCGCGGAACCATCCAGCCCAAAACGCGCCGTCAGAATGCAACAATCCGTAGAGTGATGTTCTGGAGAGACGGGCGCTGGCGACTCACTCTCCATCGCCTGCGCACAAATGACTAGCGTCAGCCCTCCGTCCAGAACCCTTGCATCCTGAGCGGACCGGAAGAGCCCCATGGCGAAAAACGCATAGGCCAGCAACAGTATGCTGAAACGACGCTTCATGCGCCAGATGCTTCGCGCCGGACTCATTTATTCACGCTAGCATTTGCCCTTTGAGGCCGCAAGTAACGCCGAAATCTTGCGTCAGCTCTAATAAAGCCGCCTCGCATTTCTCAAGTCATACAGCATAGGGCACCGTTCAAGCATACGAATAGGAAATACTCAGCAGACGACTGAGGTCAGCTGCGTCGATCAACACTCGTCGAAGAAATTGCGAGGCGTGATCGGACGGCGGAATCAGGATGACCGATGGATTGCTTCCCGCGAGTGCGACGACGGACCGAGGCGCAATGAACAATCCGCCGGCGCAGGTAACCTCCGAATCCTCAGACGCCGGTCAACTGCGCTTTCGAGCGCCACACCCAGAGCCCGAGCGCCAGACAGCCGCCGCACAGGATCGCACCCATTGCGGCGAAGCCGACTGTCAGCCCGAACCATTCGACGATGAAGCCCATCAGTATCGGCGTGACGATGGAGGCGAGCCGGTTGTTGGTGACGCGCAGCCCAACGATCGACCCTTGGAGGTTGCGCGGCACCGCACGCGCCTGCAGCGAGAACATCAGCGGTTGCACCACGCCCTCGAAAGTCCGCCGCAACGAATGCGACAGCGTCAGCAGGATAAACGAACCGCCCATCAGGGGCGTCATCGAAAGCAGCAGGATCGAGCCCGCCGTCAGGGTGATCATCACCAGCGGCATCGGAAACTTGCGCGCCACGCGTCCGCTCGTCAGCGACCCGAAGCCATTGACGATCTCGGCGATGGAGAACATCGATCCGATCGTCGTGCCGGCGAATCCGATCTCTTTCAGATAGACGATCAGGAATGAGTTTTCGGCCGCATTGGTCGCATGGCGCGTGAACGAGATCGCCAGCGTGAACGCCACCACCGGCAGAAACACGAGATTCAGCGAACCCGTATAGTCGCTCAGCTTCGGCAGAAGCTCGCGCCATTCGACCTTGCCGCTGCCGACGCCACTCTTTGGCGTTTCGATCTGCGACACCGACAGGAACATCACCACCGACCAGGCGGCGATCCCCAAAAACGCGATACGCGGCCCGGCCACATCCCACAGGAAACCCATCAGCAACGGCGCGATCACATTGCCGATCCGCGCATAGAAGCTGAATTGTCCGATGCGCCCCGGATCGCCCTCCGCCACTTCGGCGATGATCGTCTGCGCGCCCATCCAGTTCATGTTGCTGGTGAAGCCGATCAATATCTGCAGGCACACCATCACCGGCAGCCACGGCAGAAACGGATAGCAGGCCGCCAGCATGCCGGTCATGGCGGTGAAGAACAGCATGACGCGGCGCGTGCCGAGACGGTCCATCAATGCGCCGCCGTGGATGGCGAGAAAGAACGTCAACGCCGAGCGCGAGCCGACCAGCGCGCCGATCTCGGCCGGCGACGCCCCCTGCAGCAGCGCCCACAGCGGCACCACCATGGTCAGCAGTTCGGACTGCCCCATGCTGAACAGGCCAGCCGCATAGGAGAAATAGAGGTTTCGCTTTGTAAGCTTCGGGCGAGGCTTCGGCTGAGTCGATGTTTCGGGCGCTTCCATTCGTCCTTCAAATCACTAGCGCGGCTGTAGCGCAACAGGTCCGCTCCACCCGTTTCCACAGGCCTGAAACCTCTCCAGCAGATCGCCGAAGCCAAGCCCACTTTGCTGGAAACGGCCGCGAAAGCGCCGGATGCAGCGGAGGACGCATCGATTTCCCGCGACCCGCATCACATTCTCGTAGGCGACAGGTCTGCACCTTGCCAAAGCGCCCGCCTCGTTTCAGGCTTTCGCACACATTCAAGAAACTAAACGCCCCGCGGCTACAGGGGCGAACGCCGGCAAAATGTATCGGACTTGTTCAGGAAGGCAGGGGGAACCAATGCAGAGAATCGCTCTGGTGACAATCGCCGCAACCGTTTTGATGTGGACAGGCGCCGTGCAGGCGCAACAGGCCGCGCCGCCGCCCGCTCAGCCCTCCACGCCGTTCGTGGATTTCAGCAAGGTTCAGATCAAGGCGACCGATCTCGGCGGCAAGACCTACATGCTCGAAGGCATGGGCGGCAACCTCACGGTCGCGGTCGGCGCTGACGGAATCATCATGGTCGACGGCCAGTTCGCGCCGCTGTCGGACAAGATCAAGGAGGCCATCAAGGCCATTTCGCCTCTGCCGATCAAATACATGGTCAACACGCATTACCATGGCGATCACACCGGCGGGAATGACAATCTCGCCAAGGACGGCGTGATCATTGTCGCACATGACAATATTCGCATTCGCCTTGCGGCCGGCACCGTCGCGGGCCTGACCGGCGGGAAAACGCCGCCCCGCGCGCCAGAGGCCTTGCCGAAGCAAACGTACACGGGCGGATCGCTCGATCTCGAAGTCGGCGGCCGCAAGGCGAAAGTCACGCACGCGGCCAACGCCCATACCGATGGCGA
This sequence comes from Beijerinckiaceae bacterium, assembly GCA_947472615.1. Taxonomy (GTDB): domain Bacteria; phylum Pseudomonadota; class Alphaproteobacteria; order Rhizobiales; family Beijerinckiaceae; genus Terripilifer. The sequence continues at coordinate 83 of CANJEY010000293.1, read as the reverse complement.
TTCGTGGGTCTATTTCGCCGACGCCAACGTGCTGAGCACTGGCGACAGTTTCAACAATCTCAAGAAGTATCAGAACATCGACT
>CANJEY010000292.1 GCA_947472615.1 Beijerinckiaceae bacterium | reverse complement strand
TGGAACAACCTCATCGCCTCGACCGACACCATCAAATCAATCGGTATGCGCAAATGGGCTCACGTGGGTCGTTGCGAATGACCGCTGGTATTAGTAAGGGCGGAGCGGATACTGCGACGCATCCGCGATTAAACGATTCTTGCGTCCATATCCCACTATCAACCGCCCGCAATAATCGATTTCAAAAACGCGACATGTCTGGCGAACGCCGCGCGGCCGGAGGGCGTCGCCTTGACGGTCGTGCGCGGACGTCGACCCACGAAGGCTTTCGTCGCCTCGACATAATTCGCGCGCGCCAGATGATCGAGATGCGCGCCCAGATTGCCGTCGGTCGCGCCGGTCAGGTTTTTGAGGCGCGAGAATTCGAGGCCCTCCGCGTCATCCGGCAAGGCCGTGAGCGCCGCCATCACCCGCAAGCGAACGGGCTGGTGAATGATTTCGTCCGGCGTTTCCATGTCAGGTCCGGCGCATCCAGTAGCCGCAGAGGATCAGGCCGCCGCCATTGACGAACGCGAGATAGAGCGGAAAGCCGTCGCCGGCCCACAGGAACCCCATCACCACCAGCGCCGACAGCCCGACGCCGATCAGGGTGAACGCGATGCCGAACCAGAGGCCGGCGAGCGCATAGAAGAGCAGAAAATACGTTGGCCAGAACGCCGCGAGTTGTCTCGGCTCGAAGTGCGCAATGATGACGCCCCACATCCCGCCGAAGGCGAAAAACAAGCCGAAAGCCGCCAGCAGACGCAGCGGAAACCCGATCCCGGGAGCGCGCGAGCGGACCACCATGAAGATGGTCAGCGCCGCCCCGATCGCATCCACCAGCGACCAGCCCCAACCGGCCCAGCGCGGCGCGACGGTCGCGATGAGATTGCCGCAGATGACGAGCCCGCCCCACATCATCAGGATGCGGCTCGCCATGCGGTAGATGTTCGACTGCCTGACGCGCGCCACGACGCTGTCGATATCGGCGAGCATCGCGCCGGCTTCGTGCGGGCTGATCGTCATGTGGATGCGTCTCTCACAACATTTGCCGGGCGGCGAATATCTATTTCGCGGCGGCCACGATCGCGTCCAGCGCCGCAGGCCTGTAGACGATTCCCATGTGATCGGCTCCGGGAATCAGCAAAACCTTCGCGCCGAGCGGTTCCAGAATTGTCGTGTAGGATGGTGGGTTCATCAACTCGTCGTTCTCGCCGGCGATGACGATCGTGCGCGCCGCGTTGGCCTGCAGGGCGTTGCGGGTGTCGCTCCAGCTCCATGAGGGGCCGTAGTCGGCCAGCAGCCGGTAGGAATAGCGCGACGTCACGAACATCGCCGATTCAGGCGCCGTGGCGAAAGCGATCACCGGCAGATCCTGCCCCCATGTGACGCCGATACGGCTGAGAATCGCCAGAGCGATTATCCGCGGCACATCGACCTGCGCCCATTTGGGTTGGCCTTCATCCGGCCGATTGGTCGGAGCGTCGGAGCCGAGGAACGGCGAGAGCAGGATTAACCGGTCGAACAGGGCGCCGATCTGTCCGCCAGCGGCGCGCGCCACAAAGCCGCCGCCGGACGAATGGCCGATCAATTCCAGCTTCTGGGTCGGATAGGTGTTGCGCAACGCCCCGACCAGATCGGCCAGATCATCGTCGAGCTGCCCGATATAGCCGCTGTCGCCGCGCGTGCCCGACGCCCCGTGGCCCCGCGCGTCGATGGCCACCGCCGCGACGCCTGCCGCGGCGAGCGCCCGCCCGATCACATGCATTTCGTCCGACGACGCTGACGACCCATGCGTCAGGATCGCGACGCGATCGGCCCCCCGCGCCGGATAATGCCGATAGGCCAGCCATGTCCCGTCGCGCGCCTGAAAGCGGCTGAGGTCGGGCTTTTGCTGCTGGTCGATGCTCAGCGCGCCCGCGTGGATCGACGGCAGCGGCGCAGCCCCGCGCAGCGGCACGGCCATCATGCCCCCGAACAGGAGCGCCGCCAGTCCCACAGCCGCCAGCGGCGTCATCAGAAGGGTCGATCGGTTCATGACGGTTACTCCAGATTACTCTGTGATACAGAGTAACGTGAAAGCCGGAAACGTCAACGCCTTATTCGCAAACCAAAAATTTGAATTGCCGGAAACGTCCGGCGACGCGTCCCGCCCGTCAGCCTCCGCCGGCCGTGTTCCCGCCGCCGGGCGGGCGCTTCATCTGGAACACTTCGTCGAGCACCATGTAATCCTGATAGCCGCAGCGGGCGAGCGGCTTCATCTCGGCGATCTGGATCATGCCGTCGCGGATATAGCGCTCGTCGACGTGGATCATCACCACCTGCCCGATCACCAGAAAGCGCGGCGTGGCGTTCCCGTCGGCGTCCCTGAATTGATGGACGTCCGTGACCTTGCATTCCATCGAGGCCGGACTGGCGGCGACGCGCGGCGGGCGGACCAGTTTCGACGGCGCGGTCGCGAGGCCGGCGTGCACGAACTCACTGTCGCCGCGCGGCAGCGGCGCGGAGGTCAGGCTCATCTGATCCTTCAGATCCCAGTTCGCCATGTTCCAGACGAACTCGCCGCTCTCGCGGGCGAAGGTGAGCGAATCCTTCGCGCCCTCGCTGCAGAAGCCCACCAGCGGCGGCTCGGTCGAAAAGGCGTTGAAAAAACTGTAGGGCGCGAGATTCACCCGCCCCTCCCGGTCCATCGTCGACACCCAGCCGATGGGCCGCGGCACGATCAGGGCCTTGAACGGATCATGCGGCAGCAGCTTCTTGTCGCGCAGGTGAGGTTCGAAAAACACGCGCTTCTCCGGAAAAGGGGCAAGCCCCGAGGCTGGCTGATTTCTACATCAGCCCTGACCTTATTCAAGGCACGAAGGCGGGCCACGAAGCCGACATAATCGGCGGGCATCGAGCCTGAGCCGGCGGCGGACGTCCGGCCGCGTTGACCGGCGCGCCGAAACACGCAATCAACTAGCTCCATGACCGCTCTCGCACAGCGCCTGACGATCCTCTCTCTCGGCCTCGCCGTGCTGGCCGCGCCCGCATTCGGGCAATCCGGCGGCGCGCCGCGCCCGGCCGCGCGGCCGGACGCCATCGCGCCCATGTTCACCCCAAAGCCGATGACGACGCCGCCGGCCCTGAAGGCTTCGGCGATTCTCAAGCTCACCGCCACCTATGGGGCCAACACGGGCGGCCCGGTGACATCGGGCGTCGTGTGGCGAGTGTTTCAGGAACGGGCCGAACCCGATGGCTCACACCTGATGGTCGGCGAGAGCGCCGAGCCCGTTCTGTCATTGGAACTGCCGAACGGCGATTACATCGTGCACGCCGCCTATGGGCTGGCCGGGGCGACCAAGCGCATCAATCTGAACGGGCAGGACATCACCGATCGCGTGTCGCTCAACGCCGGCGGCCTGAAGATCACCGGCATGCTGGGCGACGTGGCGATTCCGCCCAATCGACTCACTCTCTCGGTTTTCGTGCCGGACCGCGGCAACGCGGAAGCCAAACTCATTGCCTCCAACCTCAGGGCCGGCGAACTTCTGCGCCTGCCGGAAGGCACCTACCACGTCGTCTCGACCTTTCTGGAAGCCCCGACGGTCAATTCCGGAACCGGCAACGCCACCAATTCCATCGTCGACGCCGACGTGCGGGTGCAGGCCGGCAAGCTGACGGAAGCCACCCTGCGCCACCGCGCCGCCGTGATGACCCTGAAGCTCGTCAACAGCTCTGGCGGCGAGGCGCTGGCGAACACCAATTTCACCGTACTGACGCCGGGCGGCGACGTGATCCGCGAGATGATCGGCGCGTTTCCGTCCCTGCCGCTAGCGGAGGGCGAATATGTGGTGATCGCCCGGCGCGACGGCAAAACCCATCAGGCCACCTTCACGGTCCAGTCGGCGCGCGACCGGGACGTCGAAGTCATGGCGAACTAGCTCATCGGAGGATTCCGCATGCAGACGTTTTTTGTCGAGATCAAATGCGCGCTGGGCAAGACCTATCAGGTCGCCAGCGCGCTGGCCGAAGCCGAGATCGCGTCGGAGATCTATTCGATCGCCGGCAATTACGACATTCTCGCCAAATTCTACGTGCCGCGCGACGAGGACATCGGGCGTTTCGTCGGCGAGAAGGTGCAGACCATTTCGGGCATCGTCGACACCCGCACGATCATCACCTTCAAGGCGTTCTGAGCTTATCGGGCCGCGCGCCCGGACGATTGATATGACGCAAGGATTTCCGGCGCATCCTCGATCACACTGATCGCATGGAGGCAAACATGATCCGGACCGGACTTGCGATTCTGCTGGCGCTTGCGGGCGCAAATATCGCGCATGCGGCGGATGCGAAAAAGGGCCTCGCCATCGCGCAGCGCTGGTGCGCCTCGTGTCACATCGTTACGCCGGCGCAGAAGTCCGGCACGACCGACGTTCCGCCGTTCGACGACATCGCCAAACGCCGCACAGATGCGAAGGAACTCGCCACCTTTATCGCCGAACCACATCCGGTGATGCCGCCGATGGCGCTGTCGCGCGACAACATCGCCGACCTCGTGCAATACATCCGCAGTCTGAACCCGGCGCTCGATCCGACGCCGCAGCTCGACAAGGACGACAAGCCCGAAGAACCGCGAAGGGGCTGATAGGCTTCAGCCTGCCGGCGCTCGGGCCCGCAACTCGTCGAGAAACTTCTGTGCGCCCGGATGCAAAGGCGCATCGAACGGCGTCGCCTCGGTGTCCATGAACAATTGCTCGGGGCCGGTATAATCCTCTTCCCACGAGATATGATCCTTGCGCATCTCGACCGAAGCCGCGACCCGATAGGCGATGTCGTCGGGAAGAGATTCGTGCGCGTAAAGCGGCCAGCCCGAAAAATCGATGCACCAGTGTTCGTAGGTCATGTCCCACAGGCCGACCGGGATCGACGCCTTGCGCCAGCCGAGCGTCGCCAGATAATCGAAATGATCCGGTTCGATGTCGATCGGATCGAAGCCGTTGCGCATCGACGGCGCGAACCAGCCCGAGAGGCCCTCGTCCCAGATCGCGTCGAGTTCGCCGTCACGGATCGGGTTCATGCGGATCGCGTCGGCGGGCCGCACGGATTTCACCAGCGTGCCGCCCCACGATTCGAGATCGTCGAGCCCGAACCCGTAATACGACAGCGCCTGATCGATGAAGATGCGCGAGGCGTGCGTCGGATCCTGCCGCAACGAAATGCGCAGCGGCAGCTTGCGGTCGCGCACGTCCTTCAGCGACTTCACGCCCGTGCGGCGATGGAACAGGAACGCGAAACGATCCCAGCTCGGATAGACAGCCACCACCCGCAACGGCAGCTTCTCCTTGAAGAATCCGACGCCCCGATAGGCCTGCGTCAACAAGGCCGATGGATTGACCACAGCCATCTCGATCTCGCGCCGCATGATCGCATGCGCCAGCAGCGGCGAACCGGTCGCCATGCGAAACAACGGCCTGAACGCATCGCCCGAGCCCGACCCCACCGCGATGCAAAGCTCGCGGTCGCCATTCTGCGGCGTCGCCGGATCGCTGGCGACATTCATCGCCAGTTCCCACAGGAACTTGCCGCGACGGAAGGGCGCGCCCTGCGGCATCACATAGGCCATGCGGTTCAACTCCATTCGTTCAATCGGGCGGCGCGGTGAGGCGCTTCAACTCGTCGACGACGCGGGACGGCGTCTGCATGGCCTTCACGACCATACCGGCGAGGTCATCACCGGAGAGCGGTTCGATGTCGACGTC